>NZ_BCBQ01000011.1:0-90640 GCF_001320885.1 Pseudomonas sp. NBRC 111140 | reverse complement strand
CCACTTCCTTCAGGTAGTCGTGCTGGCGTTGCAGCATGCGCAGCTTGATTTCGGTGGCCTGGCTACGCGCCCGGGCAATGTTGTTGAGGTTTTCGGCCTGGCCTGCGGCCAGGTCGGCATTGCTGCGCTCCAGCTCCAGCAGGCGGTTGCGCGGCACATAGCCTTCGGCGGCGAGTACGCGGGTGCCTTGCAGTTCCTGGTTGAGGAAGCCGATCTGCGAGGCGCGGGCGCCGTATACCTGCTGCAGGCCCTTGAGTTGCACCGCCGAGGCCGTGAGGTTTTCTTCGAGGATGCTCAGTTCACCGGCGAGCCCGGCGCGGCGGGTGTCGAGCAGCCGCTGCTGCAGGTCCATGGCTGCCAGCAAGCGTGGGTCACTGCCATAGTGTTCGAGCAGGGCGGGGTCGAACGTGACGCTGTCGCGGCCGTCGCGTTCGGCTTCCAGGCGGTTTTCCACGGTTTTGCTGACGATGTACTGGGCGCTGAGCGCACCTTGTTCGGCCACCGCGCGCAGGGCGTCAAGGCGCACCACTTCCTGGCCTTTTTTCACCACATCGCCTTCGCGCACCAGGATGGCCTCGACCGTGCCACCGCTCAGGTGTTGTACCGCCTTGCGGTTGCTGGTGACCTTGACCGTGCCGGTGGCGACCACCCCGGCGTCCAGTGGCGCCAGGCAAGACCACAGCAGAAAGCCGCCAAAGCCGGCAATGACCATCCATACCCCCCAGCGTGCTGGGCGGCCTGCGTCCAGGTCGATCAGGTTGTTGGCTTCGGCGGGGATCAATTCGGCGTGCTGTGTGATCTGCATGGTCGGTTACTCCCGTACTTTTACCGAAGCCAGCGGGGCGGCCGCGGTCGCCGGAATCACCGCAGCCTTGCGCAAGGCTGCGAATACTTCGTCGCGGCTGCCGAGCATGTGCACTCCACCGTCGCGCAGCATCAGTATCTGGTCCACCGCGCACAGCACGTTAGGCCGGTGGGAGATGAGGACCACCGTGGCCCCGCGCGTCTTGAGTTCGGCCAGGGCATCGACCAGGGCCTTTTCGCCGACGTCATCAAGGTTGGCGTTTGGCTCGTCCAGCACTACCAGGTTAGGCTCGCCGTACAATGCGCGGGCCAGGGCGATGCGTTGCTTCTGGCCACCGGACAGCGGGCTGCCGTCGGCGGCCAGGCGGGTGTCGTAGCCCTGCGGGAAACGCAGGATCATGTCATGCACGCCACTGCTGCGGGCAGCACGGATCACCGCGTCGCTGTCCACCTCGGCAAAGCGTGCGATGTTTTCGGCGATGGTGCCTTCGAACAGCTCCACGTCCTGTGGCAGGTAGCCCAGCCACGGGCCCAGTTCGGCCTTGTTCCAGTTGAAGATGTCGGCACCGTCCAGGCGCACCTTGCCGGCCTGGGTCGGCCACACCCCCACCAGCAGGCGGGCTAGGGTGGATTTGCCCGAGGCCGAGGGGCCAATGATGCCCAGGCTGTCGCCCGGGGCCAGGCTGAAGCTCACCCCGCGCACGATGCTGGTGCTGCTGCCGGGGGCGCCAGCGATCACATTTTCCACGGCCAGCATGCCCATCGGGCGCTGCAGGGACATGCTCGGTGGCCGTTGCGGGTAGTCCTGCAGCAGGTCGTTGAGCCGGCCCCAGGCCAGGCGGCAGCCCAGCAGTTGCTTCCAGGACGCGATCACCTGCTCCACCGGGCCCAATGCGCGGCCGGTCAGGATCGAGCAGGCGATCATCATGCCGGGGGTGATCTTGCCCTCGATCGCCAGCAGTGCGCCGGTGCCAAGAATCAGTGACTGCAAGGTGATACGCACGAAGCGCCCGGTGCTGCTGATCAGTGCCGCGCGGTCGGAGGCCAGGGTCTGCATCTGCAGGATGCGCAAGTGGCCCTGGTACCAGCGCTTGCCGATTGCCGGCAGCATGCCCATGGCCTCGATCACTTCAGCGTTGCGCAAGTTGTTGTTGGCGTAGCTGGCCGACGACATGGCCGCCTGGTTGGCTTCGGCCAAGGGCTTTTGCGTGGCTTTTTCCGTGAGGTAGGCCAGGCCGACCAGAATCAGCGAGCCGATTGTCGTCACCAGCCCAAGCCACGGGTGGATCAGGTAACAGACCAGCAGGTAGATCGGCGTCCAGGGCGCGTCGAAGAAGGCGAACAGGCCGTTGCCAGTAAGAAATTGGCGCACCTGCGCCAAGTCCTGCAGTGCCTGGGCCGGGTTCCCGCCGGCGCGGTTCAGGTTGCGCTCGAAGGCGGCGCTGAAAAGGCGCCGGTTGAGGTTCATGTCCAGGCAGTTACCGACCCGGATCAGCACCCGGGTGCGGACCATCTCCAGCGCCGACATCAGCAGGAACAGCCCTACCACCAGCAGGGTAAGCATGGCCAAGGTCGTGACATTGCGGCTCACCAGGGCGCGGTCGTACACCTGCAGCATGTAAATGGCTGGCGTCAACATCATGACGTTGATCACGCCGCTGAAGGCGGCCAGGGCGTAAAAGCTGCGACGCAAGCGAAACAACACGTCGGCTAGCTCGGAGCGGGTGCGCGGTGGCTTAGGCATCGGGGGCCTCCCTTTATCGCTAAGCGGGAAGCCCTTGCGGCCCCCGTACAACGGTAGTTGTGGCTTCTTGGTCGGCGCGCAGACGGGTCGCTCTCAGGGCGAATAGTCCAAATCGCTGCGTTGCTCCCACATGCTGGAGCGTAGGTTGCAACGAAACATTCGGTAATATCTTTTTGCTCTATAAATACTTTGAACTTTTCATAAGTGCCGTGAAAACAGTTAGTTGCATCGCATTATCATCGGTGAGCGATATTTTTGACGGGATATTGACAAGCTTTTCGCCTACGACTTTAGTCTGATGTATTCGGGCCCTGTGCGAGCTGGGGCCGATACATGTGCGTTACACCGCTGTTTCGCACAATTAACAAGGCCTCCGCTGTGTCAGCGGGGGCCGGCTTGCCGGCGATGAGGCCAGTGGCGCCCGTACTGCACCGCCCACCTGTCCCCAGAACCCATGACCAGATACTGCGCACGTCAACACTGACTGGGCGCGGGATGGACCCTGTTGCCCTGTGATTTCTCCCGAAAGATCGAGGGCAATTGCAATGGCCAATTTCAGCAAGTCGGACCTGGAATTCATTCTCAAACAAATTTTCATCGCCGAAGCCCACGCAGATGGCGCCAGCCTGATCGACCTGCTGCCCAACAGCCAGGTGCCATTTGGCCTGCGCACCGTCGACGGCAGCTACAACAACCTGGTGGCCGGACAAAGCGAGTTCGGTGCCGCCGACAACTCATTCCTGCGTCTGCTCGATGCCTCCTACCGTGCCAACTATGTAGGCACCGGCAATGTCGTCGATTCGCAGCCCCGTACCATCAGCAACCTGATCGTCGACCAGACGGCGAACAACCCGGCTGCAGTCGAGGCCAACGGGGGCGCCGCCCCGGTAATGAGCCCCGGCATCGACGGGGTGTTCGGCACCGCCGACGACAAACCGGTGTTCTTCATCCCCAACGTGTCGCCGGACGTGGGCCTGACTGCCGGTTTCAATGCCTGGATGACCTTCTTCGGCCAGTTTTTCGACCATGGCCTGGACCTGGTCACCAAGAGCAGTACCGACATCGTGTTCATCCCGCTGCGCCCGGACGACCCGCTGTACAACGCCAGCAGCCCGACCAACTTCATGGTGTTGTCACGCGCCGTACGCACCGCCGGCGCCGATGGCGTGGTGGGCACCGCCGATGATGGCCAGCCCAACACCACCTCGCCTTTCGTCGACCAAAGCCAGACCTACAGCTCGCACCCCTCGCACCAGGTGTTCCTGCGTGAGTACATGCTCGACGCCGCAGGTGACCCGGTGGCAACCGGCCGGCTGATCACCAACCGCGACCTTGGCGCGGACGGCAAATTCGGCACTGCCGACGACGGCAACAGCGAAAATGGCGGCATGGCCACCTGGGCGGTGGTCAAGGCCCAGGCGCGCGACCTGCTGGGCATCAACCTCACCGACGCCGATGTGCATAGCGTGCCGCTGCTGGCCACCGATGCCTACGGCAACTTCCTGCGTGGGCCCAACGGCATGCCGCAGGTGGTCATGCGCGTGAACAACGGCGCCGATGGCATCGCCGGTACCGCCGACGACGTCACGACGCTGGTCGAAGGCAACCGCGCCGCGCCCATCAGCTTGGCCAATGCCGTGAGTACCGGGCATGGCTTCCTCGACGATATCGCCCACAATGCCGAGCCGGTGAAGGTTGGCGGGGTACTGCAAGCCGACGCCGACAGCGCCGTCGGCAACGTGCAGCCAGTGGGCCCAGGCGGCAACAACCTGACCTACGACAACGAACTGCTCGACGCCCACTACATCGCAGGCGACGGCCGGGTCAACGAAAACATCGGCCTGACCGCCGTGCACCACGTGTTCCACTCCGAGCACAACCGCCTGGTGCAGCAGACCAAGGACACCCTGTTGGCCGCAGGCGACCTGGCGTTCCTCAACGAATGGCTGATCGATGACGTCACCGCCATCCCCACCACGCCCGCCGGCATCGCCGCCCTGGTGTGGGACGGCGAGCGGCTGTTCCAGGCCGCCAAGTTCGGCACCGAAATGCAGTATCAGCACCTGGTGTTCGAAGAGTTCGCTCGCACCATCCAGCCGCAGATCGACGAGTTCCTCGCCCCCAATGGCTACGACACCTCGATCAACCCGGCCATCCTCGCCGAATTCGCGCATGTGGTGTACCGCTTCGGCCACTCGATGCTCACCGAAACTGTCGACCGCTTCGACCCATCGTTCAACCCAGTCTCCGGCGACCCAGCCAACCCTGACCAGCAACTGGGCCTGATCGCCGCGTTCCTCAACCCATTGGCATTCGCCGGCAGCGGTGCCACCGCCGACGAAGCGGCAGGCGCGATCATTCGCGGCGTTACCCGCCAGCTGGGCAATGAAATCGACGAGTTCGTCACCGAAGCCCTGCGCAACAACCTGCTCGGCTTGCCGCTCGACCTGCCGGCGCTGAACATCGCCCGTGGCCGCGACACCGGCATCCCCAGCCTGAACGAGGCGCGCCGCGAGTTCTATGGCGCTACCGGTGACAGCCAGCTCAAGGCCTACATCAGTTGGGCCGACTTTGCCGACCACCTCAAGCACCCGGCCTCGCTGATCAACTTCATCGCCGCCTACGGTACCCACAGCAGCATCACCGGGGCCACCACCGAAGCGGCCAAGCGGGCTGCCGCGGTGGCGCTGGTGCTTGGCGGCGCGGGTGCGCCGGCCGACCGCCTGGACTTCCTCAACAGCACCGGTGCCTGGGCCAACGTGACGCTGGCCGGCAAAGACGGCATCGCCGGCACGGCTGACGATATTGCCGGGGTGACGGTCAGCGGGGTCGATGCCATCGACTTCTGGGTCGGCGGCCTGGCCGAGAAAAAAATGCCCTTTGGCGGCATGCTGGGTTCCAGCTTCAACTTCGTCTTCGAGACCCAGCTGGAAGCGCTGCAGAACGGCGACCGCTTCTACTACCTGTCGCGCACGGCGGGCATGAACTTCGGGACGGAACTGGAAAACAACTCCTTTGCCAAGCTGATCATGCTCAACTCCGACGTGACTCACCTGTCCAATACCGTGTTCCTCACGCCGACCTTCACCCTCGAAGTCAACCAGGCCAACCAGTTCACCGGGCTGGGCGCCGACGGCAAGGCCGACCCGACTGGCGGCATCGAGATCAACGGCGTGGAAATCGTACCGCTGGTGATTCGCGACAACCCCGACACCGTCGGGCCAGACAGCAACTATCTGCATTACACCGGCGAAGATCACGTGGTGCTGGGGGGCACCTCCGGCAACGACATCATCATCTCTGGCGACGGCGACGATACCGTCTATGGCGATGCCGGTGACGACGTGCTTGAAGGCGGTGCGGGCAACGATGCGGTGTTGGGCGGTGCCGGCGACGACATCATCACCGACTCGTTCGGCGACAACCGTCTTGAGGGCAACGCCGGTAACGACGTGATCGTCGCCGGCAGCATGCTGGCAGCCGGCAACCTGATCCTGGGCGGTGACGGCCAGGATTTCATCATCACCACCGAAGACATTTCCACCACCTTCGGCGGCCAGGGCGACGACTTCATCCTCGGCGCCAAGACCAACCTGCCACCGACCGGCAACGAGGGTGACGACTGGATCGAGAAGGGCACCCAGGACGGTGCGCCCGGCGACAACTTTGCACCGCTGCTGGGTGACGAAGTGGTCGGCAACGACATTTTCGTCGGTGGCGGTGGCTTCGACGAAATGATCGGTGAGGGCGGCGACGATATCTTCGTCGGCAGCGATGCCCAGGACAAGATGGACGGCATGTCCGGCTTCGACTGGATTACCAACAAGAACGACAAGGTCGGTGTCACCGTGGACCTGAGCCTGGCCGCATTGGCCCAGCCCCATGGCAATGCACCGAACCAGAACGCCGGCGTGTTCAACCCGGTCGGTGCTTCGCCGGCCAGTATCCTCGACCGCTTTGCCGAGGTCGAAGGGGTGTCCGGTTCCCACTACGCCGACGTGCTCAAGGGCGATGATGTCGATGCCGTGACCATCCTCAACCATGGTGGCGCCACCGGTAGCGCCCTGACCAACGTGGCGCTGATTCGTGGCCTGCAGCAGTTCCTGGCCGATGCGGGCTTGCCTACCACGGGCTTTGCCACCGGTAACATCATGCTCGGTGGCAATGGCAGCGACCTGATCGAAGGCCGAGGCGGCGATGACCTGATCGACGGTGACAAATGGCTGAACGTGCGCATTGCCGTGTACGCGCCGGGTGACGTCAACCACACCGGCCCCGAAATCGCCAGCTTCGACAGCATGGTCGACATGATCCCGTTCATGCTCGATCGCACCTACAACCCAGGCCAGCTGAAGGCTGTGCGTGAAATTTTGCCTGGCACCTCGACGGGCGGCGCGGCCTTTGACACTGCCATTTTCTCGGGGGTGCAAAGCGAATATGTAGTGAGCCAGAACACCAAAGGCACGGCCGATGTTGCCGATGATGTGTGGACGGTGACCGACACCGTGGCGGGCCGCGATGGCGTCGATACACTGCTGCATATCGAACGCCTGCAGTTCGCCGACAGCCAGCGCGTGCTGGTGACAGGCGTGAACGCACAACCCACGGGCAGCCCGACCATCACCGATGGCAACGGTGCTGCCATTACGGTAGGTGATCTGCTTACGGTGAGCGTGGCCGGTGTGCGTGACGCCGACAACATCAGCGCAGGCAACCCGCTGGGTACGCTGGCCGACCGCTCGGTGTCGTACTACTGGCAGTTCGAGGCGGATCCCGGTAGCGGTGTGTTCCAGGACATCATCCTGCTGCCGGCTGGCGACTTGGCATTCCAGAGCGCCGATGGCACCTCGTTCAAGGTATCGCCAGACCTGGCCGGGCTGAGCCTGCGGGTCAAGGCGATCTACCAGGACGCCCATGGCACCACCGAAGTGCTGTTCTCTGCGCCAACGGCCGTTGTGCAGCCCGGTGCGCCCGTGGTGCCGACGCCGGCCACCCCGGTGGTGGACGCCACGGCAGGGGGGGAGGGGTTGCACATGGTGCGCTCCGACCTCAACTTCATCCTGGCCCAGATCAAGATCGCCGAAGCCGATGCCGCCGGGCAGGACATCCTCTCGTTGATCCCCAACATCCGCGCGCCCCTGGGCCTGCGGGCGGTCGATGGCTCGAACAACAACCTGATGAACCTCAATGGCCACAACAACACCCAGTTCGGTGCCGCCGACAATGTCTTCCCGCGCTTGACCGACCCGGTGTTCAACCCCGCGGAAGGCGCCCCGGCCGGCTTCTTCGGCCCTGGCTCGCCGGCCATTCCCGGCTCGTCGTACCAGCAGACCAGCGGCCCGGTGTTCGACTCGCAGCCGCGCACCATCAGCAACCTGATTGTCGACCAGACCTCCAATAACCCGGCAGCTTATGCCACCGCCTATGACTCAGGTGCCGATGGCGTGCTCAACTTCGGCGCGCCTGGCAACGACGACGTGCTCAAGGATGGCGTACGCATCGTCGCCAGCCCAGGTATGGATGGCCAGTTCGGCACCACGGACGACCACGATGTGTACCTGTTCGAGAACACCGCTGCCGATGCCGGCCTGTCCGCGCCGTTCAACGCCTGGATGACGTTCTTCGGGCAGTTCTTCGACCATGGCCTGGACCTGGTCACCAAGGGCGGCTCGGGTACCATCTACATCCCGCTGCAACCGGATGACCCGCTGTACGTGGAGGGTGGTTTCACCAACTTCATGGTGGTGACCCGTGCCACCAACCTGCCAGGGCCGGATGGCATCCTCGGCAACGCCGACGATATCCACGAGCACACCAACACCACTACGCCGTTCGTTGACCAGAACCAGACCTACAGCTCGCACCCTTCGCACCAGGTGTTCCTGCGTGCCTATGTGATGACCGACGACGGCCCCGTTGCCACTGGCCGGCTGATCACCAACCGCGACCTGGGCGCCGATGGCAAGTTCGGCACCGCCGACGATACCGAAATCGGCGGCATGGCGACCTGGAAGGTGGTCAAGGCCCAGGCCCGCGACCTGCTCGGCATCAACCTGACCGATGCCGACGTCGACAACGTGCCGCTGCTGGCCACCGACGCCTACGGCAACTTCATCAAGGGGCCGAACGGCTACCCGATGGTGGTGATGAAGGGCCTCGACGGCATTGCCGGCACGGCCGATGACCAGCAGGTCGAAGGCAACCCGTTGGCGCCGATCAGCCTCACCAACGCCGTGCGTACCGGGCACCAGTTCCTCGCCGACATTGCCCACAATGCTGTGCCGGTGTTCAGTGGTGGGGTATTGGCGCCGGACGCCGACAACGCCGTTGGCAACGCCGTGCCGGTCAACCCGCAGACCGGTGCCAACCTGGCCTACGACAACGAACTGCTGGATGCGCACTACATCGCCGGCGACGGTCGGGTCAACGAGAACATCGGCCTGACTGCCGTGCATGCGATCTTCCACGCCGAGCACAACCGGCTGGTGGCGCAGACCATGGACACCGTGCTCGACTCGCACGATCTGGCGTTCCTCAACGAATGGCTGCTCAACCCGGTCACCGCATTGCCGGTCACCCCGGCCGAGATCGACGCACTGGTATGGAACGGCGAGCGGTTGTTCCAGGCGGCCAAGTTCGGTACCGAGATGCAATACCAGCATCTGGTGTTCGAGGAGTTCGCCCGTACCGTGCAGCCACGGGTCGACCTGTTCTTTGCCCCGACCCAGGTGTACGACGTCGACCTCGACGCGTCGATCGTGGCCGAGTTCGCCCACACCGTGTACCGTTTCGGCCACTCCATGCTGACCGAGACTGTCGACCGCTTCGACATCGACTTCAACGTCATCAAGGACCCGGCCAGCGCCAACCCCGACCAGCAACTGGGCCTGATCGCCGCGTTCCTCAACCCGCTGGCGTATGCCGCCAGTGGCGTTACCCCCGAGGACGCCACCAGCGCCATCGTGCGTGGCGTCACCCGCCAGGGCGGTAACGAGATCGACGAGTTCGTCACCGAAGCGCTGCGCAACAACCTGCTCGGCCTGCCGTTGGACCTGCCAGCGATCAACATCGCCCGTGGTCGCGACGTTGGCATCCCTTCGCTGAACGCCGTGCGCCGTGATGTCTACGGGCAAACCGGTGATACCCAGCTCAAGCCGTACACCAGCTGGGTCGACCTGGTGCAGCACCTGAAGCACCCTGAGTCGCTGATCAATTTCATCGCGGCCTATGGCACCCACAGCAGCATCACCGGGGCCACCACATTGCTGGAAAAACGCGCTGCGGCCATGGCCCTGGTGTTCGGCGGCGAGGGTGCGCCGGCCGACCGCCTGGACTTCCTCAACAGCAGTGGCGCCTGGGCCAATGTGACGCTGCCCGGCAAGGACGGTGTGCTGGGTACTGCCGACGACCTGAAGGCCGTCACCATCACCGGTGTCGATGCCATCGACCTGTGGATCGGCGGCCTGGCCGAAGAGAAGACCCCGTTCGGTGGCATGCTCGGCAGCACCTTCAACTTCGTGTTCGAAAACCAGATGGAGAAACTGCAGGACGGTGACCGCTTCTACTACCTGGAGCGCACCTCTGGCCTGTCGATGAACGCCGAGCTGGAAAGCAACTCGTTCGCCAAGCTGATCATGGCCAACACCTCGGCCACCCACCTGCCGGGCCTGGTGTTCTCCGACCCAGGCTTGTACCTGGAGCTGGACCAGAGCAAGCAATACAACGACGGCCTTGGTCATGCCGACCCGCTGGGCGAAAACGGCGAACAGGTGGTGTTCCGCGACAGCCCGCTGACGGCTGGCCCGGACAGCAACTACATCCGCTATGCCGGTGCCGAGCACATCGTGCTGGGCGGCACCAACGGTGACGACATCCTGGTGTCCAGCGAGGGTGACGACACGGTCTGGGGCGATGCCGGCAACGACCGCATCGAGGGCGGTGACGGCAACGACCAGCTGCGCGGTGGTGCCGGCGACGACATCATCAGCGACATGGGCGGTGACGACAACATCCAGGGCGGCGACGGCAACGATGTGCTGCACGGCGGCAATGGCGTCAACCTGATCATCGGCGGTTTCGGCAACGACTTCATCGTCACCGGTGAAGACGCCTCCGAAGCCATCGGCGGCCAGGGCAACGACTTTATCCTGGGCAGCAAGGCCAACGAGCAGGACATGGGTAACGAAGGCGACGACTGGATCGAGAAGGGCACCTCGGACGGTGCGCCTGGCGATAACTTCGACCCGTTGGGCAACGACCCGATCATTGGCAACGACGTGTTCATCGGCGGTAACGAGAACGACAAGTTCAACGGTGAAGGCGGTGATGACATCATGGTCGGCAGTTTGGGCTTCGGCGACCGCTATATCGGCGGCTCGGGCTACGACTGGGCCACCTTCAAGGGCCTGGCCCAAGGCGTGACCATCGACTACAGCGACCGCTTCTTCGATGTGCCGCCAGTACCGGGTTCGGGCGCTTCGGCGCTGGTGCGCTTCGACATCATGGAGGGCCTGTCGGGTTCGGCCCATGGCGACTTCCTGCGCGGTGACAACGAAGATGCCGCCAGCTTGCCGACCAATGGCGCCACGGGCAGCGTGCTGACCAACATCAGCCTGATCAACGGCCTGTCCAGCCTGCTGGCGGCGGGTGCGACATTCTACGATGGCGGCAACATCATCCTCGGTGGCAGCGGCAGCGACCTGATCGAAGGCCGTGGCGGCGATGACATCCTCGACGGCGACAAATGGCTGAACGTACGCATCAGCGTACGCGCCAATCACGATGGCACGGGCCCTGAAATCGCCAGCTTCGACAGCATGGAACCGATGGTGCCGTTCATGCTCAATGGCACCTACAATCCCGGCCAGCTAGTGATCGTACGGGAGATCCTCAACGGCACCGACAACTATGACACGGCGGTGTTTTCGGGGGTTGCCACCGATTACAGCGTGGTGGTCGATGGCAACGCGGTGATCGTCACCGACCTGGTGGCCGGGCGCGATGGTGTCGACCACCTGACCGGTATCGAGCGGCTGCAGTTCTCTGACCGCTCGCAGGCCTCCGGCGTGGGTACCGCCGTGAACGCCGGCCCGACGGGGCACCTGGTGATTCTTGACGATGCTACCGGGGTGCGTGACGACACACCGGTCACTGGCCAACTGCTGCGGGTAACACCGCTGGCGGTGCATGATGCCGACAACGTGAGCGCGGCCAACCTGAACGGCGCAGTCAACGGCCCTGTGGCGTATTACTGGCAAGTCGAGAACCTGCCAGGCTCGGGGGTGTATGAAGACATCACCTTTGTTGCCGCTGGCGAAGTTTCGCGGGCCATTGGCACGACCTACCGGGTCACGGACGATGTGGCGGGCCTGAGCATCCGTGTACGTGCGGTGTACCAGGACGCCAAGGGCACACTGGAAATCGTCGATTCGTCGCCCAACAGCGCGCCAAGCGCCGGGCCAGCCGTGACCGGGCTGCTGGTGCAGAACCAGACGCTCACCGCCAACCCGGCGACCATCGTCGATGCCGATGGCCTGAGCAACCCACAGTTCACCTTCCAGTGGCAGGCCAACCGGGGTGTGGGCTGGGTCAACATTGCCGGTGCCATCAGCAGCACCTTTGTCCTGACCCAGGCGCAAGTGGGGCAGAACATGCGGGTGGTGGTCAGCTACGTGGATGACTTCGGCGTGCACGAAAGTGTCGCCTCCGACATCCTCGACCCGGTGGCCAACGTCAACGATGCACCGACCGGTGCCGTGCTGATCAGCGACACCACGCCAGACCAGGGCCAGACACTTACCGCGCTCACGGGCGGTATCGCCGACCTCGATGGTTTAGGTGCCTTCAGCTTCCAGTGGCAGCAAGGCACGGGCGGCACCTTCGCCAACATTGCCGGCGCCACTGCGGCCACCTTTACGCCGGGCTTCGCCCAGGGAAACCAGCAGTTGCGGGTGATCGTGCGTTACACCGATGGCTTTGGCACCCTGGAGTCGCTGACCTCGGCGGCCACCGCAGCAGTGACCGTGCCGCCAGGCGTGGTGCTGACGGGTACCAACGCTGCCAACACCCTGACCGGTGGTGCGGGCAACGACGTGATTTCGGGCCTGGGCGGCAATGACATCCTCAATGGCCTGGCCGGTGCCGACCAGCTGTTCGGGGGTGTCGGCAATGACACCCTCAACGGGGGGGACGACGCCGACCTGCTCAACGGTGAAGATGGCAACGACATCCTCAACGGCGGGCTGGGTGCGGATGTGATGAACGGCGGTGCCGGTAACGATACCTTCGTGGTCGATAACGTCGGTGACACGGTAACCGAAGCACTGAACGGTGGTACCGACCTGGTTCAGACCAGCCTGGCCAGCTACACCTTGGGCGCCAACGTCGAAAACCTGACCTACACCGGCAGCAGTGCCTTCACCGGTACCGGGAACGCGCTGGCAAACACCATCACCGGTGGCGCCGGCAACGACCTGCTCAACGGCGGTGCGGGTGCCGACCGCCTGGTGGGTGGCGTGGGCAACGACACCTATGTGGTGGATGATGCCGGCGACGTCGTGGTCGAAGCCACTGGGGCAGGGACTGACCTGGTGCGTACCACGTTGGCCAGCTACACCATGGCCGCCAACGTCGAGAACCTCACCTACACCGGGGTGGGTAACTTCAGCGGCACTGGTAACGGCCTGGCCAACATCATCAACGGCGCGGCGGGCAATGACACGCTCGCCGGCGACGGTGGCAACGACATCCTCAACGGCAACGCTGGCAACGACACCCTCAACGGCGACGCCGGCAACGATCAGCTGTTCGGCGGCCTGGGTGCCGACCGCCTGAACGGTGGTGGTGGCGATGACAGCCTCGATGGTGGCGATGGCAACGACACGCTGCTGGGGGACGCCGGTAACGACACGTTGCTGGGTGGTGCTGGCGATGACAGCCTGGACGGTGGCAATGGCAACGACTCGTTGCAGGGCGGCGATGGCAACGACACGCTGTTCGGTGATGTCGGCACCGACACCTTGATCGGGGGGGCCGGTAACGACTTCCTCAACGGTGCGGGCGGTAACGATACGGTGGTGGGTGGTGCCGGCAACGACACCATGATGGCAACCGACGGCAACGACGTGTTCCAGTTCGCGGCCGGCTTCGGCAACGACCTGATCATCAACTTCGATGCCATTGCGGCGGGTGGCCAGGATCGGCTGGACATCACCGCCCTCAACATCACCGCGGCTACCTTTGCCGCCAGCGTTACCATCGCCGATGTGGGTGCCGATACGCTGGTCAGCATCGGCGCTGCCGACTCCATCCGCCTGGTGGGGGTGGCGGATGCAACCACGGTGACTGCAGCGGACTTCATCCTGGCGGGTTGAGGGCCTGAAGGCAAAGCTGTTGGTGTCAAAGGCCGGGGGCCGCACAGCGGCCCCCGGCTCATTGCCCCACCAGTTCTCCCAGCAACCGTTGCTTGTACCCCTGCAACACCTGGCTATCGCGCTGGCGCGGGTGCGGCAGGTCGATACGCAGGTCCTCGCGAATGCGCCCTGGGTGTGCATCCATGACGATCACCCGGTCGCCCAGGTACAACGCTTCTTCGATGTCGTGGGTCACCATGATCACCGTGCAGCGCTCCTGTACCCAAATGCGCTGCAACTCCTGTTGCAAGCGCACTCGGGTCAGTGCATCCAGGGCGCCAAGCGGTTCGTCCAGCAACAGCACCTTGGGCTTGTTCACCAGGGCACGGGCAATCGCCGCGCGTTGGGCCATGCCGCCGGACAACTGGTGCGGGTAGGCCTGCTCGTAACCACTCAGGCCCACCAGGTCGATGTGCTCGGCCACCAGGCGGTTCTTCTCCAGCGCCGGTAGCGCATGGTTTTTCAAGGCCAGGGCAATGTTTTGCTGCAGGGTCATCCAAGGGAACAGGCGGTGGTCCTGGAACACGATGCCGCGCTCCAGGCCTGGCCCGCGCACGGGTTGCTGGTCCAGCAGGATCTGCCCCTGGTAGTCCTGATCGAGCCCGACAATCAGCCGCAGCAGGGTGGATTTGCCACAGCCACTGGCGCCGAGGATGCTGACGAATTCGCCAGGGCGAATGGCCAGGTCGATGCCTTCGAGCACCGGTACCGGCTTGCCTTTGAGCGGGTACGCTTTGTTCAGGCCGCGAATGGTCAGCGCGCCAGTGCTGGCGGTGGTGGGTAAAGCGTGGGCGATGGCGTTCATGGTTGGGCCTTTCAATGGTTGGTGCGCCAGCGCAGCAGGCGGCGGGTGAGCAGGGTGCACAGCCAGGACATCAGGTAGCCACTCAGGCCGATGCACAGCACGCAGACCACGATGATCTCCATGCGTGCGGTGGCTTCGGCATTCATCATCAGGCTGCCAAGGCCGGCGCCAGCGGACAGGAACAGTTCGCTGCCCACCGAAGTTACCCAGGCGAAGGCCAAGGCCTGCAGCACCCCGGCGGCAATGCCAGGCAGAGCCGCCGGCAGCAGGATCAACCACAGTTGCTGCCAACGGCTGAGCATCAGTACCTGCGCGGCTTCACGGTGCTGGGCAGTGACCTGGCGCAGGCTTTCGAAGGTGTTCAGCACCATGGGGTACAACGCCGCCAGGCTGACGATCAACAGCTTGGCGCCTTCTCCATTACCGAGCCACAAGGCAATCAGCGGGATCCAGCCCAGCATCGGTACCTGGCGCAGGGCATGGAACAGCGGCGCGATCAGGCGGTTGGCCGGTGCGGACAGGGCCATCAGTGCCCCCAGGCCGACACCGCCGACAATGCCGATGGCCAGGCCGCTGCAGGTGCGCAGCAGGCTCGCCCACAGGTTGACCAGCAATTCACCGCTGCCCAGCAGCTCGGTCAGTGCCGTGCCCACTTGGGCCAGTGGCACGAAGGCATAGGCACCAGCCGCCCCCTGGCGCGAGGCATATTCCCATGCACCGAGCAGCAACAGCGGTAACACCAGGCCACGTATGTTCTGCAGTTTCATCTCATCCTCCTCAGCGGTTTTGCCAGGCAGAAAGGCGCCGTTCCACACGGCGCAAGGTGAAATCCAGGGCAAAGCCGATCAGCCCGGTCAGTACCACGCCGACCATCACCACATCGATGCGTAGCATCTGCCGGCCCATCTCGATCATCTGCCCCAGGCCGCTGTCGGCCGCCAGCAGTTCGCAGGCCACCAGCACCACCCAGGCGCGGGTCAGGGCCACGCGAATACCGGTGACGATGGCCGGCACAGCAGCGGGCAGGGCAATCCGACCTACCAGCGTGGGCCAGCGCAAGCGGTACACCGCTGCCACTTCGAAATGACTGCGCGGGATCGCGCGGATGCCTTCGCAGGTGGCCAGTGCCACAGGGAAGAACGCAGTCTTGGCGACGATGACCACCTTGAAGGTTTCGTCGACGCCGAACAGCAGCACGAACATCGGGATCAGCGCGATGCTGGGCACCTGGCGCAAGGTATGGAACAGTGGGGCGCAGTAGGCCTCCACGGTTTTCGACAGGGCCAGCGCCGCGCCAAAGGCAAGGCCTGCCAGGGCACCACCGGTAAAGCCCAGGGCCAGCCGCGACAGGCTGCCGGCCAGGTGTTCCTGAAGCTCGCCGGTGGCCAGCAGGTCGGTGAGGCTGTGCCATACCTCCAGTGGCGGGATCAGCAGGTTGGCCGGAAACAGCCCGGCGTTGGCCACCGCCGCCCAGAGGGTGAGCAGGGCCAGGGGTGAGATGAACCAGGAAAGGGACGAGAGCACGCGCATGGCTGGCCTTGGATAAACAGAGGATACCGGGGTATCGCAAGAGCTGTGCCAGGCGGAGAAAGCCCCGGATTGCGAGGCTGAAGGTCGAGTGTGGTGCTTGAGCAGCAGCGATATGCTGCTTGAGCAGCAGCGATATGCTGCTTGAGCAGCAGTCATTCAGCAGTATCGGTGCTGGCTTCTTCGCGGGCTTGCCGGCGAAGAAGCCAGCGCGGTATCAGATCAGAAATCGTAACTCACACTGGTGTAGTAGAACGCCCCCTGCGCCCCCTCCGGGCTGGTGATGGAGTATTTCGGTACGCCATACAGCTGTGCGCCCTTGAGCTTGTCCGGGTGGCTGTCGAACAGGTTGATCGCACCCGCCGACAAGGTCAGGCCCAGGTCGAAACGGTATGACACGTCAAGGTCGGTCACCCACTGCGGGCTGAAGGTCTGGTCCAGCGTCGGGTTGGCAGCGTTGCGGTTCTTCCACTCGCCATAGCGGCGCTGGGCCACGGTGACGCTCCAGCCGTCATACAGCCAGTTGGCGCTGAGGGTCAGCTTGTCCTTGGGCGTACCGTCCTCGATCAGGCCCTGGGTGTTGCGGCCGATGATCTGGTTGCCGGGGATACCGCCCACGTCGTCCAGGCCGGTGATGCGGGTATTGTTGCGCGCGTAGCCGCCGTTTAAGTCCAACCGGCCCCAGCCGGTCAGGTCCAGTTGGTAGTGGCCGGCCAGCTCGAAGCCATCGGTGCGGGTGTCGGCGATGTTGCTGTAGAACGCCGCGCTCTGGATGTTTGCGTAGGGCGTACCGGCGAAGATCGGGCCGACCACCGAAGCCGGCAACTGGTCGGACAAGGTAATGCGGTTGTCGATGTCGATGCGGTAGGCATCGAGTGTGACCGACGCGTTTGGCAGTGGCCGCCAGACCAGGCCCACGGAGAAGTTGGTCGACTCTTCCGGCTTCAGCGCCTTGCCGCCAAGCAAGGCGGCCTCGGGGCTGTCGGCGCGCAGGGTGCGTTGCTGCACCTCGACCCAGTTGCCGCTGCCCGGCGGTTGTTCCACCACCTGCACGCTGAACGACGACAGCCCGCTTTGCACCAGTGAAGGCGCGCGGTAGCCGGTGCTGGCGCTAGCCCGCGCGGCAATCTGCGGGGTGAAGTCGTAACGCAGCGACAACTTGCCGTTGGTGGTGTCGCCAAAGTCCGAATAGTGCTCGCTGCGCACCGCCACACCGGCCTGGAATTTCTCGGTGACCTGGGCTTCGACATCGAAGTAGGCGCCGATCACCCGGCGGTCCAGCGACACCGCATCGACCTGGGTGATGCCCGAGTAGTAGCCGGGGATACGCCGGCCGGTGACAGGGTCGATCGTGTTGAACAGTGGCCCGTTGGACCAGCCGGCGGCGTCGCCCTCGCTGAGGTCGTAGTTTTCCTGGCGCCAGGCCAGCCCGGCGGACACGGTCAGCGGCTTGAACAGCCAGGCGTTGGCGAAGTCGCGGGTCCAGTCCAGGGTCAGGTTGGTCTGGTCGGCTTCGCGGCGGCCGGTGTAGATGGTCGACGGACTGGCGGTGCCCCAGCTGGGGTTGATGGCGTCGTGGTCGGTGGAATCGACGCGGTTGTCGCCGTAGTTCAGCGCCAGGTCGAAGTTGCCCAGGGTTTCGTTTTCAAAACGCAGGCCGCCGGTGACGGCAAAGTCTTCCAGGCCGTAGCGGGTGACTGGCAGGCGGCCGTCCGGGTAGCGCGCCAGGGCTACGCTGCCGTAGTTGTTGCGCAACGTGGTCGGCGGGTCGAAGAAGTTCTCGGCGTCGGTGTTCTTGTGCGCATAGGTGGCGAAGCCATAGGCACTCAAGCCTTCGCTCAAACCCATTTCAGCGTTGGCGGTAAAGTTGTACTGGTCCGAGACATTGCCCGAGCCCCAGCGCCAGTTGCGGTAGCGGTTGTTCTGCTCGCGCGGGGTGTCGATGCTGGTGGAGCCTGGGTAGAACAGGCGGTTGTCGTCGCGGGTGTCGCTGGCCGGGTCCTGGCTGCCCGCGTCGAATGCCAGGGTCAGGAAACCGTCGTTGGGCAGGGCAAAGCCCTTCCAACCGCTGAGTTTGCGCTGCAGACCGTCGCCTTTCTTGTAGCCACCGAAGCGGTAGCCGGCGTTGCCGCCTTCGTCGCGCTCCTTGAGCACGATGTTGATCACCCCGGCGATGGCGTCCGAACCGTATTGCGCAGCGGCGCCGTCGCGCAGGATTTCCACCCGTTCGATGGCCGACAGCGGGATCAGGCTGAGGTCCACTGCTGCCGCACCACGGGCGTTGACCAGGCCCTGGCGGGTGACGTTGGCGCTGGTATGGCGGCGCTTGCCGTTGACCAGTACCAGTACCTGGTCCGAGGCCAGGCCGCGCAGCGAGGCGCCTTGGGCAATGGAACCAGCAAAGGCGCCTTGGGGCGACTGCGGGAAACTGAACGAGGGTGACAGCGCGGTAAGCGCTGCGGACAGGTCGCTGGCGCCGGTTTCCTGAAGTTTTTCACCGCTCAGCACATCGACTGGCGCGGCGCTTTGCAGGGCGGTGACGTCGCTGCGATGGGTGCCGACCACGACCACGGTGTCGAGGCGGTCGTTGGGTTCGGCGGCGAATGCGGGCATGGCGAGGCCGGCGATGGCCAGGGCGATGGCGCTGGCCAGGGGGGTGTGGTGGGGCATGGGTAATCCTTCTATACGGCGTGATGCCTTGGGGCTGCTGCGCAGCCCATCGCGACGCGAGGCCGCTCCTACAGAGGGAGCGCGGGCTCCTTGTGGCAGCAGCCCAATGGTTTTCAATCAGAAGCGGCTGGTAACGCTGAGCCCGACGGTGCGTGGGTCGCCGTAGGTGATCACGTACTGCCCGGCAGTGCCGTTGGGCCGGCCATGCACCTGGTAGCGGCGGTCGGTGAGGTTGTTGACGAAGCCCGTCACGCTCAGCTTGTCGTCATGGCTGAACCAGCTCAGCCGCGCGTTGGCCAGGGTGTAGTGGGGCTGGCTGAGGGTTTCGTCGGCGCTGCTCTGGCGGTCGGCCAGGAAATACTCTTTGTCGCGGAAACTCACGTCGCCACCGGCCACCAGCTTGCCGCCGACCTCCAGCGGGATGGTGTAGTCGGCACCCAGCGACACCACGTTGCGTGGCGAGCGCACGAAGCTGTTGCCGCTGTAGTCGCCGGTTACCGCGCCGGTGGTGGGGTTGGTGTTCTTGAAATCGGTGTACTCGGTGTCCAGGAACGACACCGCCGCGCGCAGGTGCAGGCGCTCGGTCGGCTGGCCCTCGACCTCCAGCTCCGCGCCCTTGACCTTGCCTTTGGCGCCGTTGGTCAGTGCGGTGGTGAGTACGCCGCTGTTCACTGTCAGCAGGTTCACCTGGATGTCGGAGTAGTCGTAGTAGAAGAGGTTGGCGTTGACGGTCAGGCGACGGTCGAACCACTCCGACTTCAGCCCCAGTTCGTAGGCATCCAGTTCTTCCGGGTCGACCGTGGTCAACTGCGCCAGGCTGGTCGACAGCCCGGTGTTGAAGCCACCCGAACGGAAGCCGTGGGCGTAGCGGAAGAACACCCGCAGGTTGTCGTTGATGCGGTACTCGGGGGTCAGGTCGTAGGTCCAGGCTTCCCAGGTCTTGTCTTCCTGACGGTTGCCGTTGGTGCCTACGCCGCCCAGTGGAATCAGCGGGCCGTTGGCCGTGGCGCGGGTCAACTGCACCAGGTCCAGGTCGATGTCCTTTTTCTCCTGGGTCCAGCGCAGGCCGCCGGTCACGCTGAAGTCATCGGTGAAGTCATAGGTCAAGTTGCCGAACAGCGCGTAGCTGTCGGTGCGGTGATCGTAGCCCAGGTCGCGGAACGCGGTAGTGCCCACCTGGTTCGAGCCGGTACCGTTGGGCGTGGGGCCGGGGGTGACGATGCGCTGGGCAGAACTGTCCAGGTCTTCATGGAAGTAGTGGGCGCCCACCAACCAGTGCAGTGGGCGGTCTTCCGGCGAGGCCAGGCGCAGCTCCTGCGACCACTGGCGGTAGCTGTTGTCGGTGATGGCCGCGCCGTTGACCTCGTAGGGGGTGTAGTCGGCATCGCTGGTGGAGCGGTTGCGGATGTAGTCGTAGGCGCTGATCGAGGTCAGCGTGTAGTCGCCCAAGTACCAGTTGAAGGTCAGCGAGGCGCCGTCGTGGTCCAGGCGGTAGTCTTCGTTGACGTTCAGCGAAATGTCGCGACCCTGCGGGCGTTCGTAACCGACGTTGTAGTAGCGGCCCACCGGCAGCGAACCATTGCTGCCGTCGCCTTTGAACTGGCGGCTGTGCAGCTTGAGCAGGGCGTCCAGGTCGGGGTTGAGCTGGGCCAGGAACTGCAGGCGGATGGCCTTTTTGTTCACGTCGCCATAAGTGTTGCCGTCGAAGTCGTTGTTCTGGAAACCGTCGCGTTCTTCGGAATACAGCGCTACTCGCCCGGCCAGTTTTTCATCCACCAGCGCACCACCAATGGCACCGGTGACGATGCGCTCGTTCTTGCTGCCAAAGCCGACCGTGCCATAGCCATCGGTGTCGAACGTCGGCTTTTTCGAGATCACGTTCACTGCACCGGCAGTGGTGTTCTTGCCATACAGGGTGCCTTGCGGCCCACGCAGGATCTCGATGCGTTCCAGGTCGAACAACGGCCCGCCACCGGCGATGGGGGCGTTGAGGTACACGTCATCGGCGTAGATGCCCACTGGGTAGACCGTTGCCGCACCGGTGTCGCCGGTGCCCAGGCCACGGATGTACCAGCGCGGGCGGCCGTCGCCGTCGGGGTTCTTGGCCGAGGCGTTGGGCACGAAGGTGGTGATGTCGCCCATCGAGCGCACACCGTCGGCAGTGATGCTGGTGCCTTTGATGGCCGATACGGCGACCGGGACTTCCTGCAAGGTCTGTTCGCGATGCTGGGCGGTGACGGTGACAGTTTCCAGGGCTGGTTCGTTTTTATTGTTTTCGTCGGCGGCGATAGCTTGGCTGCCGGTGCCGGCCAACAGCAGCGCGAGGCTGATCTGGCGGGCCAGTGGATGACGTTGGTGCATGGTGAATCTCCCCGTATGTAAAGCGTTGTTGGGGAGAGCTAGAGCAGGGACTGTGCCATGTTGTTAAGTTATTGAAAAATAAAGATTTTATTTGAATTATTGGGCTGTGTTGCAGATTGGGCAGCAGTGGGGTGCTGGGCGAGTGCTGCTGGGGCAGCAGTGGTGGGGCTCAGATTGTCGGGGCCGCTTAGCGGCCCCAAAATCTCAAACTGCCAACCGCGACGTCGAACCGATCACACTCTCCAGCACGCGAAAATCAATCCACTCCCGCACATCGAAGCGCCGGGGTATGAACCCCCACCTGAACAGAAACTCGGTAAAGTCCTGCAACGCCCCGATCGAGCGGCTGTCCAGCGTTGTGCGCAAGCGCCGATGCGCATCGTCGCCATAGGCCGCCGCCACCCAGTACTCGCTGGTGTTCAGCTCACGCGCCAGAAAGCGCCGGGTCTCCTCCGGGTTGGCCCAGGCCCATTGCTCGGTGCGCAGCACCGTGTCGACCAGCGTGCGGCTGGCATCGAAGTGGTTCTCCAGCAAGTGCCGGTCCACGGTCAGCGTTCGCGGGGTGCCGTTGTTGCTGCGGATCAGCGGGTCGGGGTGGCTGCCGGTATCCACCACCACGCGCAGCCCAAACTCATGGGCCAGGTGCACGGCATGCGCGCCCTTGAGGAAGATGGCGTCGATATCGCCCCGTAGCAGGCCGATCAGCTCGTTGTTGCGGCGGCTGAAGCGGCTGGTGTCAAGGCTCACTTCGGTGCCATACAGGTGCTGCTTGGCGTCGTCGCTGTAGGTGCCACCGTAGGGGTAGTCGACCAATTCGACATCGGCAACGGCCAGGCCTTCGAGCTTCAGGGCGTTTTCCAGCCCGCGCAGGGCCTGGGCACGGGTGAAATCGATCTGCACGTTGGCCCACTTGGGTATGCCGAAGCGACGGTTTTTCAGGTCGCGGATGCTGCGTACGCCGCTTTCTTCGGTGGTGAGGATCAGCTGCACCTCATCACTCCACGACAGCCCCAGCACGCGGGTATCGACGCCGCTGGCATAGGCCCAGATCGCCGGGATGTTGCCGCCGTGGCGCACCGAGTTCTGCAGGTGGTGGTCGTAATGGGCCTCGCGCACCTCGCGTTCGCTGGATTCGCGCAGCGACTGGATGTTGGTGCCGAACGGCGCAAAGGCCTCAGCCAGGCGCCCCGACTGCACGGCAATGCCGAGGCCGGTGGGCACCGGGCTGTGGGTGTACCAGAGGGTTTCCAGGGGCTTGGTCATGGGGTAACGGGTTTCCTTTCCATGGAGGTGGGGGCCAGCAGCTGGTCCAGTGGTTGCTGGGCGATCCAGTCGCGCACCTCGAAGCGCGCCGGGATGAAGCGCCAGCGTTCGAGGAACTCGACAAAGTCCTGCAAGGCGGTAATGGCCTGATCGTCCAGGCGGGTGCTCAGGCGCAGGTGGGCGTCAGTGCCGTAGGCCACTTGCACCCAGTACTCGCTGCTGTTGGTTTCCCGCGCCAGGTAGCGGCGGGTTTCATCCGGGTGCTGATGGGCCCAGCGCTCGGCGCGCAGCACCGAGCCAAGAAGCGTGTGCACCACCTGCGGGTGCTGCGCCAGCAGGTGGCTGTCCACCGCCAGGGTGCGCGGTGTGCCATTGTTGCTGCGAATCAGCGGGTCGGGGTGGCTGCCGGTGTCGATCACCGTGCGCAGGGCAAAGGCGTGGGCCAGTTGCACGGCGCTGGCACCTTTGAGGAAGATCGCGTCCACCTCGCCGCGCAGCAGGCCGGCCAGCTCCAGGTTACGGCCTTCGCTCTGGGTGCTGGATACCGGAGTGCCGGCCACGTTGCGCACTGGGCGGTCGCTGAAGGTGCCGTCGTAGCGGTAGTTGACCAACGCTACGTCGCCCACTTGCAGCCCTTCGAGTTTCAAGGCGTTTTCCAGGCCGCGCAGGGCCTGGGCACGGGTGAAGTCGATTTGCGCCGCAGCCCAGTCGGGCAGGCCGAAGCGCCTGCCCTTGAGGTCTTTGACGGTGTGGATGCCGCTGTCTGGTCGGGTCAGGATCAACTGCGCCTCATCGGCCCACGACAGGCCGATCACGCGGGTATCGCGGCCCTGGGCGCGGGCCCAGATGGCCGGGATGCTGCCGCCATGACGTACCGAGTTCAGCAGGCTGTGGTCAAAGTGCGATTCACGCACTGCCTGCTGCTCGGCTTCGCGCAGCGACTGCACCTGGGTGCCAAGGCTGGCCAGGTCCTCCTGCAGCCAGCCTTGCTGCACGGCAATGCCAAGGCCCGTGGGCACCGGACAACGGGTGTACCACAAGGTATCGAGGGGTTGGCTCATGTTCGGGCTCCGGTCGGGGTCAGGCGCTGGCCTGCAAAAGGGTAGGGGTGGCCTGTTGCACCAGCGGCAGCACTTCCTGGCCGATGCGCAGGGCTTCTTCCAGGTGCGGGTTGGCGGCGAGGATGAAGGTGCTGAAACCGGCATCGCGGTATTCGGCCAGGCGCTCGGCGATGTTCTGGTGGCTGCCCACCAGGCCCACGGTTGGGCCAGGCTTGGCCTTGGCGAAGCCGGCCCACAGGTTGCGTGCCAGGATTAGTTCGTCGAAACCCTGCAAGCCCTGGTGATACGCGGCCTGGCGCGCGCCGCCGACCGAGTCGGAGCCGGTGATGAAGTTTTTCGCCGTGCTGCTGGCCTTGCCTTCCAGGCGCTCGAACTGCTGGCGCAGCTCGCGCCAGGCCTGCTCTTCGGTTTCGCGGGCGAACAGGTCGACGCGCAGGCCGAAGCGCACCGTGCGACCCTGTTTGTCGGCCAGCTCGCGTACCCGTTCGATATGCGGCTTGAGCTTGTCGATCGGTTCAGCCCAGTTCAGGTACACGTCGGCATGGCGCGCGGCCACGTTCAACGCGGCATCGGAAAAGCCGGAGAAGTACACGCCTGGTTTGCGTTCGTGTTGCAGGCCTGGCGGCAGGCTGCCGTTTTCCAGGCGGTAGATGTCGCCATCGTAGGAGAACGAGTCTTGCGTCCACAGGCCTTGGATCACGTCGAGAAATTCGCCCGTGCGCTTGTAGCGCAGGTCGTGTTCGAGGAAGTCGCCATTGGCGCGTTGGCTGGCCGGGTTGCCGCCGGTGATGATGTTCCAGTCCAGCCGCCCTCCGCTGAGGTTTTGCAGAATGGCCGCCTGCTGGGCGGCATAGGCGGGCAGGGTCCAGGTGGCCTGAAAGGCGATCAAAAAGCGGATACGGCGGGTTTCGCGGGCCAGCGCGGCGGCGGCAATCCACGGCTCCGGGCCGGTGGGCAGCAGCGCCCCCTCGAAGCCGGCCAGCTCGGCGGCCTTGGCCACCTGGGCGATGTAGTCGATGTAGGTAAAGCAGTCGGCCTGGCCATCGGGCAGGCGACCGGGGGCGATGTTGCCGGGGCGGTGTACAGGGTTGCCACGGTTGTGGCGGTCGGTGGACAGCTGCGGGCCGTCGGTGCCCAAGGGCAGGCGCCAGAAGAATTCGGTGGTCATGGGGGCTCCTGAAGGGGGAGAGTGTGCGGATGGAGAGGGTGGTGCAACGGCTGTGCCATGCGTGGCGCATGGCCTGTGGGGCGGGGAATTGAGGCGCTAGCGGGGAGAGGGGTGCTGCTGTGGCAGCAGTGCGCCAGCAATGGATGCTGGGGTAGCAGCACGAGTGCAAATCAACCTGTAGGAGCGGCCTTGTGTCGCGATTGGGCGCGCAGCGGCCCCAGATCTCCAGCTTTGCCGCGAAGATTGCCGGGGCCGCTTTGCGGCCCATCGCGACACAAGGCCGCTCCTACAGGGATAGCGTTAATGCGCAGCTTCGGTTGCAACCTCCCCGGCGCTGCGCAGATAGGCTTCGTACAGCGCTGCATAAGCACCGCTACGCCCGATCAGATCGGCATGCGCCCCTTGCTCCACCACCCGCCCATGCTTCACCACGGCAATCCGGTCGGCATCGCGGATGGTCGCCAGGCGATGGGCGATGATGATTGCGGTACGCCCTTGGCACAGTCGACGCAGGGCGCGCTGGATACGCCGCTCGGTGTGCACGTCCACCGCCGAGGTGGCTTCGTCGAGCACCAGCACCGCCGGGTCGGCCAAGTACGCCCGCACCAGGCACACCAACTGCCGCTGGCCATGGCTCAGGTGCGCGCCCAGTGGGCCGACTTCGGTGTGGTAGCGCTGCGGCAGGCGTTCCAGCACTTCGTCGGCACCCAGCTCGCGGGCGGCGGCCACCAACTGCGCGTCGTCGGCGTCGGGCGCGGCCAGGCGCAGGTTGTCGAGGATGCTGCCACTGAACAGCACGTTGTCCTGCAACACCACGCCCACGTTGCGCCGCAGATCGTGCTGGGCCAGTGCGCGCAGGTCGATGCCATCGAGCCTGATGGCGCCTTGCTGCACTTCGTAGAAGCGCGTCAGCAGCTGCACCAGCGTGCTCTTGCCATGCCCGGAGGGGCCGACGATGGCCAGCACCTCACCGGCGCGGATATGCAGGTCGAGCCCATCGATCACAGGCCGGGGGCTGTTGGGTGCGTAAGCAAAACCGACGCTGTCGAAGTCCACCTGGCCGCGCGCACGGGCCAGCGCCTGCGGTACCGGAGGGTCGAGCACCTGCGGGCGGGTGTCGAGCAGCAGGAAGATGCGCTGGGCCGAGGCACTGCCGGTGGCATAGCGCTCGAACAGGTCCGACAGCTCCTGCAATGGCCCAAGGAACAGGAACACGTAGAACAGGCTTTCGGCCACCTGGCCCACACTCACCTTGCCCTCGGCCAGGCCATGGGCGCCGACCAGCAGCAGTACCGCCATGCCGGTGGTGCTCAGCAATGCGGTGAACGGGGCGAACCAGCCGGCGCGCAGGCTGCCGCGAATCAGCGCTTGGTTGAAGTCCTCCAGCAGGCGCCGGTAACGCGCCTGGTTGCGCTGCTCTTGCCCGCACTGCTGGATCAGCCGCACCCCGCTGACGCTTTCTACCAGGTGCGCGGTGAAGCGGCTGCGTTGTTCGGCCACCTTGGCCCAGTTGCGTTGCGACACGCGCTTGAAACGCCAGGTGGCCACGGCCAGCAGCGGCACTGTGGCGGCCAGGCTGTAGAAGAAACTGGGCTCGATGCGCCACAGCATCACCGCCGCCAGGCCGCAGCGCAGCAAGGCACCCAGCAGCTCCGGCGGACCTTGCACCAGCAGCGGCTCCAGCGCATCCACGTCACGGTCGGCGCGGGAAATGATGCGCCCGGCGCGGGTCTGGTCGAAATAGCTCACCGACAGCGCCTGCACATGGGCAAACACCTTCACCCGCAGCGCGTTCAGCACGCCGATGGCAGCGCGTCCGGCAACGAACTGCGACACCCCGGCCAGCAGAAAACGCCCCAGCCAGCTCGCCGCCAGCCCCAGGCCCAACCACAGCACCAGGCGCTCATCCAGCAGCCAGTGGTCGGCGCTGGGCACCAGGCCATTGTCCAGCAGTTCGCGCACGAACCACGGGCGCAGGAACACGGTGAACACCAGCAGCAGTTCGATGCCGATCACTGCCAGGATCTGCCCGCGAACAGGCCGTAGCAGCGGCAGCAGGCGGTGGAACATGCCACGGTCCAGCGCCTGCCGGGCCAGGCGTTGCTCGGTGTCGATATCGCTGGCAGGGGTGTGCTGCACATCAGTCATGGTCGATCCCCAGCAGGTCGCGGTAATGGGCGTTGTGCGTGCTCAGTTCGGCATGGCTACCGGAGGCACCGATGCGGCCGTTTTCCAGCATCAGCACGCGGTCGGCCAGCAGCAGGGTGGACAGGCGGCTGGTGATCAGCAGCAAGGTCGGGCCTTGGCCACTTGTGCTGTGCAGGCGGCGGATGTTGTGCAGTACCTGGCGTTCGCCCAGTGCATCCAAGGCGCTGGTGGCGTCGTCCAGGCAGAGGATATCGGGTGCCCCAAGCAGCGCGCGGGCCAGGCACAGGCGTTGGCGCTGGCCGCCGGACAGGGTCACGCCACGGTCGCCCAGCGGGGTGTCCAGGCCGTGTGGCAGGCGCTCCAGCACATCCTCGGCGGCGGCCAGGCGCAAGGCTTCACGCAACTGCGCGTCGCTGGCCTGCGGTGCGGCCATGCGCAAGTTGGCGGCCAGGCTGTCAGAGAACAGAAAGCTCTCCTGCGGCAGTACCTGCACGCGGCGGCGCAGGTCGGCCAGGTCGAGGTCGCGCAGGTCATGCCAACCGGTACTGTCACTACCGACCTGCACGCTACCGCTTTGCACATCGGCCAGGCGTGGCAGCAGGCTGGCCAGCAGGCTTTTGCCGGTGCCGGTGGCGCCGACCAGCGCCACCACTTCGCCGGGTCGCAGGGTCAGCGAGCAGTCGTGCAGGATGTGCCGGCCCGCTTCTGCAGCACTGACGTGTACCTGGTTGAGCTTCAGCCCCAACGGCCCGGCGGGCAGGGCGGCATGGCCGCCAATGATGGCCGGGTGCTCGTCCAGCAACTGCCAGATGCGTTCGGCGCTGGCGCGGGCATCGGCAAACGTCTGCATCACCCGGCCAATGCCTTCGATACGGAACACCAGCGTGGTCGCCACCAGCAGCGAGGTGACCAGCTCGCCGATGCCCAGCGCGCCGGCTGCCACGCGCTGGGCACCATAGACCAGGATCCACACATGCCCCAGCGCCACCACCGCCTGCGGCAGCGGAATGCGCGAGCTGGCGTAGGCGAGGGCGGTGCGAGCATGGCCGGTGAACACCTCGACCTGGCTGGCAAAACGGGCGATGCGCTGCTTTTCCAGGCCGAAGGCCTTGATTACCCGCACCCCACCAATGCCTTCGGCCAGGTCCTGGCTGACCTGGTCGTAGGCGGCGCCCACGGCACGGTCGAGGGTGACCAGGCGGTCGGTCTGTACCACGAACAGCCACAGCCCGGCACCGGTCAGCAACAAGGGCACCAGGCCCAACAGCGGGTCGTACCAGCTCAACAGGCCAACGGCGGCGATCACCACCAGCGGCGTTTCGATGATCTGCCGCCAGAAGGTGATCAGCGCGTCGCGCACCTTGTCGGCATCGCGGGTGGTGCGGGTAACCAGTTCACCCATGCCGTGGCGCCAGTGGTAGCCCAGGTGCAGGTACTGCACCTGGCTGAGGATGCGCTCACGCAGGCGCGTGAGCAGGGCCTGGCTGAGTACCAGTGACAACACGGCGGCGGCGTATTGCAACAGGCCGCGCCCCAGGGCAATGGCCAGCAGCAGCCACAGCCAGTGCCAGGCTATGCTGGCGTCCAGGCTGCCATCGGCCAGGCGCTGTACGGCGCGGCCGCGGCTGACATCGTCGACCGCGTGGCCGATCAGCCACTGTTGCCAGGCCAAGCCGAGGTTGCCGGCAATGTACAAGGCTGTGACCAGGGCGAAGCGCCAAGGCATTTCGCGATAGATGGCCAAGGCCCGAAGAAGAGGGTGGTTCATGTAAATGCTCGATCAGAATGCGACGCCGCCCCTTGTAGGAGCGGCCTTGTGTCGAGATAGGGGCGCAAAGCGCCCCCCGCCCAAACCCCATTTCAGCGGCGTGTAGCGCCCTGGTTCTCCTTGGCATTGAGCACAGCCGTGTACTCCCCGGGATCCGCCCCGTTCAGGTAGTAGTTGCCGACGTTGTGCAGGCGCCAGCGGATCGGGTCGTGGGTGGTGTGCACCCGGGCATTGCGCCAGAAGCGGTCGAGGTTCCACTTGCTGAGCGAAGCGCTGGCCCCCAGCAGCGAGAACAGGTCGCTGGAAATTTTCAGCGACGCCGCATCGGAATGCGCACGGGCGGTAGCCACCGACAAGATCAGCTCATCCTGCAACGCCTTGTTCTGCGGATCGCGCTCGTGTTCGTCGAACACCCGCGCCGCTTCGCGCAGCACCGACTCGGCGCCGCGTAGCGCCACGGCATACTCGCCGACCTGGCGAATCACATGCGGCTCGTCACTGGCGCGCTCGACGCCGCTTTCCACCCAGGCGCGGGCATGTTCGCGCAGGTACTCGACCGCCGCCTGCAATGCGCCTGCGGCGATGCCGGTGTCGATGGCCGCGTGGAGGATCTGCGGGAAGGTCAGACCGGTGCGTTTCATCGGCCCGCTGCGGCGGGTCAGGTAGCGTTCGTCGAGCACGATATCGTCGAACTTCACCGTGCCGCTCACCGAGTTTTGCTGCCCGAAGGCCTGCCAGTCATCGACCAGGGTCAAGCCGGGGGTGTCGCGGTGCAGCAGCACACCGACGCCGCCGTCTTCGCTGGCGGCAGTCAGCGAGATCCACTCGGCCAGGTAGGAGCCGGTGGAGTAGAACTTGCTGCCGTTGAGTACCCACTGGCCGTCGGCGCGGCGCTCGACGCGGGTCTTGAGGGCGAACTTGTTCTTGCCGCCGATTTCGGCCAGGGCATTGCCGAAGCGCTTGCCAGCCAGCACGTCGGCAATCAGCCGGTCGCGTACTTCATCCGGGTAGCCGGTGAAGATGCCACGCAGCATCACGTTGTGAATCTGCAGCAGTTGGCCGACGCCGCCGTCGGCGGTGGAAACCAGGCGCACGGTTTCGACCACGGTCTGCACCGAGGCACCCAGGCCGCCGAATTCGGCCGGCACGGCGATGGCGGTCAGGCCGCTGCTGGATAACAGCTCGGCTTGGCGGTGGGGGAGCTGGCCGTTGTTGCGCGGGTCGGCGGCCAGCTCGGCGATTTGTGCAGCAACCTGGCGGGCGGCTTCGATGGCTTGAGCTTCGCTGGTGAGGCGGCGGGCGGGGGAGGGTTCTATGGCGCTCATGAAGAGGTCTCGGGTAGGTCTGAAGGGGCCAGTGCGCCTTGGCGCGGTCCCAAGCCCTTGAGCAATATCTTTGCCACCCCCTCTTCAAGCCCCATCCTGCGCGGTCTCTACAACTTTTTGCTGCCCCAGCAGCAGGCGCCTTGCTGATCTGGCAGCACCCCACCCGCAATCTTGCTCCCAATCCAGCACCATGCGCCCTGTCACAACAGCCAACCCCACGTAAATCAAGGCTTCTAGCGGTTGGCACGCACACTGCAATGGTGCTTGCACGACGCCCAAGGAGCCTCCCCATGACCCTCGCAACCCCCACCGCAAAACGCCTGGCGGACGACCCGTCCGCCCTGGAGCGCATCTGGTTCACCCGCTGCCCCGTGCCTACCGCCTCTGGCATCGCCTACAAGCTCGGCTGGCTGGAACAAGAGTTCGCCCCCGACGGCCTGCCGGTCTCGACCTTGCAGGAGGCCCGCCAGCTGGGCCATCACCATTACGATCACCAGCTGCCTGGGCTGCTGCGCGAAGGCGGCAACGTGCCGGCGTTGGCGGCGCGCGCTGCAGGCTCGCCCAGCCGGCTGATCGGCCTGACCTGGATCGAGGAATGGCAAACCATTCTGGTCCGCCCAGACTCCGGTATTCGCAGCGCCGCCGACCTGCGCGGCAAACGCCTGGCCCTGCCGGCCTGGGGCGACAGCCGCCCCGGCAGCATCGCTCGGGCCATGAGCCTGCACGGCTACAAAGGCGCCCTGGCTTCGGCTGGCCTGCACCTGGATGACGTGCAGTTGGTGGAAGTGGCTCTGCTTGACCAGGCCGACGCCGCCACCCCGCAGTTGGGCCTGCAACGGCTGTGGTCGGGGCTGGAGTACCTGGCGCGCGGTGACGTCGATGCGGTGTACGTGAAGGGCGCGGCAGCGGCTGATGCGGCACGCCGGTTGGGCCTGGTGGTCGGCGTCGACCTCGACCTGCTGCCCGACCCACGCCACCGCATCAACAACGGTACACCGCGCCCGATCACCGTGCACCAGCGCCTGCTCGACAACCATTTTGACCTGGTGGTGCGCTTCCTTGCTCAGACCTTGCGTGCTGCCGAATGGGCAGCCGGCAACCGTGCCGCGCTCAATCGCATCCTCGAAGAAGAAACCCGCGCTGGCAGCCAAGGCGTGGCTGACGCCTACCGTGGCGATTTCCACACCACCCTGGCGCCAGACCTGTCCGAGCAGCGCCTGGCCTTCCTTGGCACACAAAAAGATTTCCTCTACCTGCACGGCTTCCTCGAAGCCGACTTCGCCATCGCCGACTGGGTCGACCCGCGGCCCCTGCAAGCTGCCCATGAACTGCTGGCCCAGCGCCGCGCCTGACCTGACCGGAGATTGAACATGACCGTACTGATCAACGAACGCCCCATCACTGCCGAACTGCAAACCTTCATCGACCAGGTGGTGGCCGAAGCGCAAGCGGCCTTCAGCGTCTTTCGCGAAACCAACACCATCACAGCCAATGGCACGGTCGGCTTTATCGAGCGGGTGCCCGGTGAAGAACTGCTGGTAGCGGTCAACTACGGCGGCCCGTGGAACCACCACAAGCCACTGCAGGCCACGGTGACCGACTTTTCCGGCAACGTCATCGTCGGCAAGGGCAAAGGTGGCCTGGGCCGTTACACCAAGCTGTTCCAGACCCACGCCGACATCACCACCGTGTCACACGTGCACAGCCCGTACCTCGGCGCCTGGGCCCAGACCCACCGTACCTTGCCGTTCCACTATGTGCCGGTGCAGCGCTACCAACTGGCCCGCGAGCTGCCGGTGTACATCGACCGGCGCCAGGCCGAGGTGGACTTCATTCTCGACAAGATCGTCGAGAACCCGTTCAACCTGGCGATCCTGGAAGCCAACGGCGGCGCCACGGTGTGGGGCAAGCAGGGGTTGCGGGCCACGGCGGAGTTCATCCTGTTGCTGGAGGAGGGCGCGCAGATTCAGCTGTTGGCGGACGCCTTGGGTGGGTCGCGGCCTTATGGGCCGGGGGTGCTGACCCAGCAGTGGAAGATGAGCGGGTTGTATGAGCGCGCTACCGAGCTGGGCTTGGTGCCTGGCATCGATCGACGTAGCTGAGCAGATCGCTGGGGGCGCTGCGCGCCCCTGTCGCGACACAAGGCCGCTCTTACCTGAAACAAGGACTCACCCCATGGCAGTAAAGATCCTCTGGTACCTCACCACCCCCGACGGCCCCTATCCCTGGGAGCCCGAAGGCCGCTGGCACACCGATTTCGAGCACCTCAAGCAGTTGGCCATCGCCGCTGACCGCCTGGGCTACTATGGCTCGCTGCTCGGCTCCAGCCCCAACGAAAGCCTGGCTGTGTCGGCAGCGCTGATCGACGCCACCCAGCGCCTGCGCTTCCTGGTCGCCCAGCACCCCGGCGAGCTGTCGCCAGCAGTGTTGGCCAAATGGGCACTCACCTTCGACCAGTTTTCCAACGGCCGTCTGCTGTTCAACGTGGTCAACGGCAACGACGCTGGCCTGGCCACCTTGGGCGTGCATTATCCGCACGATGAGCGCTACGACTTCAGTCTGGAGTATTGGCGCGCCTTCCAACGTTTCTACGCCGGAGACACCGCGGGTTACGACGGCCGTTACGTCAAGCTTTCACCCCGTTCGCCAGCTGCCGCCCATCACCCGCTGGGCGGCTGGCACCCACCGAAGCAAACGCCTGGCATCCCGCTGTGGGGCGCTGGTACGTCGGCGCCGGGCGTGGCCCATTCGGTGCAACTGCTCGATATCTACCTGAGCTTCGCCGACACCCCGCAAAAGCTCGGCGACAAGTTTCGCCGGGTGGCGGCCGAGGCGGCGAAGATCGGCCGTGAGCTGACCTACGGCACCCGCCTGCAGGTGATCGTGCGCGAGACCGAAGAAGAAGCCTGGGCCCACGCCGAGCGCCTGTTGCAGCGCACCTCGCTGGCCACCGCGCGTGCTGCCATCGAGCGCCAGCTGCCGCCGGGGCAAACCTTCGACAGCTACGTCAGCGACGACCCGCGCATTCAGCGCAACCTCGACAGCATCCGCGCCGGGCGCCTGCCCACGGCCCGCGAACTGGAGATCTACCCCAATGTCTGGCTAGGCCCCAGCCTGTTTGGCTTCAACATCCTCGGCCCGGCTGCCGGCACCTACCTGGTTGGCAGCGCCGAGCAGGTCGCCGAGCGCATTCGTGAGTACGAGGCCCAGGGCACGTCGGCATTCATCCTCTCGGGTTTCCCGCTGATCGATGAAGCGCACCGGGTGGCTGACCTGCTGTTCCCGCTGCTGGACCTGGACCATGGCTTCGAGGTGCCGCGCCTGGCTGCGGCCGGCAAGCCGCCCGTGGCACAACCGGCGTAAGGAGAGGGTGATGAGCGAGCTGTTTTCGCGCCGGGTGTTTCTCGGCAACAGCCTGGCCGTTGGCGGCAGCCTGCTGCTTGGCGGCGGGTTGCTCAGCGGCTGCGACAGCGGCGCGCCAGCAGCCGCCAGCGCGGTGCCGACGGGCACGCCGGTGCGTGGCGGGCGACTGCGGGTGGGCATTATCGACGGTGACCAGGCCGGTAACCTCGATGCGCACAAACCGGTGGGTGGCGGCATCATCCGCGGCTGGGCGTTGTACGCCAAGTGCTGGGAATGGAATGCTGATGTCAGCACGCGCCTGGCACTGGCCGAGTTCGCCGAGCCGAACGCCGATGCCAGTGCCTGGACCATCCGGCTGAAGCCTGGGCTGGAATTTCACCACGGCAAAAGTATCACCGCCGATGACATGCTGTTCTCGATCCTGCGCCTGACCGACCCGCAACTGGCCTCGCCATTTGCCGGGCTGGTCGGCGCCATCGATCGGCAGGCTTTGCGCAAGCTGGACGCGCGCACCCTCGAAGTTCGCTTCAAGCAGGGGCAAAGCTTCTACCCCCTGGACGAAACCTTGATCAGCTTCGGCGGCATCGTGCCCACTGACTACCACCCGGTGACCAACCCGGTCGGTGCCGGCCCGTACCGGCTGAAAAGCTTCATCCCCGGCCAGCGCTCGCTCTACACCCGCTTCGAAAACTACTACAAGCCCAACCGTCCCTATGCGGATGAGCTGGAAATCATCGAATTTAAGGACCAGGTCTCGCGGGCCGCAGCGCTGCGTGCCGGGCAGATCGACGTGGCCAGTGGTGTGCAGGCCGAGCACAGTGCGTTGCTCAAGGCCGACCCACGGCTGCGGCTGTATGCCTCGCCGACCACCTCGTTCACCGGCTTCAACCTGAACATGGCCAAGGCGCCGTTTCAGGATGTGCGGGTGCGCCAGGCGTTCCGCCTGCTGGCCGACCGCCAGGAGTTGGTGGCGCGTGGCCTGAATGGTTTTGGGCGGGTGGCCAATGACCTGTATTCGCCCCATGACCCCACCTTCAACCATGCCATCGCCCAGCGCCCCTACGACCTGGACCAGGCCCGTTCGCTGCTGCGTCAGGCCGGGCAGAGCGATTTGCGTGTCGAACTGACAACCACGCCGGGGGCCGGTGTCAACGCCGCGCTGGTGTTCGCTCAGCAGGCTTTGAAAGCCGGGGTGCAGGTGAAGGTCAATCAGGTGGATGGGTCCGTCTTCAATGGCCCGCAGCGTGAGCAATGGCAGCTGTCGCCGGGCTCGACTCCGGCCCGCGGCTTTCTCGCCTCGGCGTTGCACAACGATGCACCGCAGGCCATCTACAACCGCAGCAATTTCCACGACCCGCGCTTTACCGACCTGTTCCAGCAAGCCCTGGCCCAGCCTGACTTGGCATTGCGCAAGGCCTTGGTGCATGAAGCCCAAACCATCCAGCACGAACGTGGTGGGTTGCTGGTCTGGGGCTTTTCCGACGTGCTCGATGCCGCGTCGGCCAAGGTGGGCGGGCTCACCCCGGAACAGACCACCTTCGCCTCCTGGCGTTTTGACGAACTCTGGTTGAACCCCAATGCCTGATACACGACACACGCCCCGCACACCGGCATGGCTGGCCTGGTTCATCGGCCGACTGGGCTATGGCCTGCTCACCGCGTGGGTGATCACCCTGGTGGTGTTCGTCGCCACCCAGGCGCTGCCCTCGGACCCGGCGCGGGTGATTCTTGGCCCGGATGCGCCGCTGGACAGTATCCTCACCCTGCAACGCCAACTGGGCCTCGACCAGCCGATCCTGGTGCAATACCTGCGCTGGCTGGGCGCCGCATTGGGCGGCGATCTGGGCATTTCGCTGGACTCCCAGGTACCCGTGGCGCAGCTGCTGTTTGGCCGGTTGGGCCATACCCTGGCCTTGTTGGCCGGGGTGCTGGCGCTGGTGGTGCCGATGGCGCTGCTGCTGGGCGTGAACCTGGCCCTGCGCCGCGATAGCCGGCTGGACCGCTGGGGGTTGTCGGCGTTGATTCTGCTCAAGGCCACGCCGGGCTTTTTACTGGCCATCGGCCTGGTGCTGGTGTTTTCCATGCCGGGCATGGGCTGGCTGCCGGCGGTGTCGATCCTTGACCCGCAGTTGCCGTTGTGGCGGCAATGGCAATCGTTGGTGCTGCCGGTAGTGGCCCTGAGCTTGTCGGCACTGCCGTACCTGACGCGCATGGTGCGTGCCTCGATGATCGAGGCGCTGGAGTCCGAGTACGTGATCGCCGCCCGTCTGCGCGGCATCCCCGAGCGGCGCATCGTCTGGCGGCACACGTTGCCCAATGCCCTGACCCCGGCGATCCAGGGCGTGGCGCTGACCCTGCGCACGCTGGTCGGCGGCGCCCTGCTGGCAGAGGTGATCTTCAGTTACCCAGGTATAGGTACGGCGTTGAACGCAGCGATCCAGATGCGCGACCTGCCGATGATCCAGGGCGTGGTGCTGGTCATCACCCTGGCGGTGGTGCTGATCAACCTGCTGGCCGATCTGTTGACCGTATTGCTTACCCCCAAGCTGCGTACCGCGCGCCGGGTGCGGATGATCCGCCGTATCCGCCGCGGTATCCGCCCGTGGTGGCGACGCGCGCGCAGCACCCCTGCCCAGGAGGCGACCCATGACTGAATCCCGTTGGCTGGCCGACCCGCAGGTACGGCGTGGCGCCGTGATCACCTTGTTGGTGGCGCTGTTGGCCGCGTTCGGCCCCTGGCTGGCGCCGCATGCTCCCACGGCGATGGTGGGGCCGGTGTACGGCCCGCCGGCCGCCGGAGCGCCGCTGGGGCATGATTTTCTTGGCCATGACCTGTTATCGAGGCTGCTCAGTGGCGGGTTATCGGTACTGTGGATGTCGGTTGCCGCAGCCACCTTGGCATTGCTGGTCGGTGGCAGCCTGGGCTTGCTGGCCGGGTTCTCGCGTCGGCGCCTGGACCAGGCGATCAGTTGGGCGGCGGATGTGTCGCTGGCGTTTCCCGACCTGATCCTGGTGCTGCTGATCGTGTCCATGCTCGGCAGGGCGCCGTGGCTGATCGTGTTGACCGTAGCCATTGCCTTCACCCCAGGCGTCATCCGCCTGGCGCGCGGCAGCGCGGTGGCGGTAGCCGGGCAGGAGTTTGTCGAGGCTGCGCAGATGATGGGTTACCCGCGTTGGCGCATCCTCTTTCAGGAAATCCTGCCGAATATTCTTACGCCCCTGCTGGTGCACTTCGGCAACATGCTGACCTGGGCGGTGGGCATGCTGTCGGGCTTGAGTTTTCTGGGCTACGGGGTGGCACCGCCTGCTGCCGACTGGGGGCTGATGATCAATGAAAACCAGGCCGGCTTGCTGGTGCAGCCGTGGGCCGTGCTGGCTCCGGCGTTACTGATCGGCGTGTTTGCCTATGGCACCAATATCCTCGCCGAGGGCATTGGCCGGGTCAGCGCACGGGTCGGGGAGAAACAGTCATGAATGCGCCTTTGAAGGTCGACAGCGACGTGTTGCAAGTCAGCGAGCTGCGGGTGGAACTGGCTGGGCAGGTCGAGGTGTTGGCCGAGGTTTCCTTCAGCCTGGCGGCGGGGGAGATTGTCGGCCTGGTCGGCGAGTCCGGCTCAGGCAAGACCACCTTGGCCACGGCATTGTTGCAGCACGCCCGGCAGGGCGCGCGCATTGTTGGCGGGCAGGTGGTGGTGGCAGGGCAGTCGGTGCTGGCACTCGAAGGCGAAGCCTTGCGCCTGGCCCGTGGCGGGCTGGTCGGCTACGTGGCCCAGGACCCAGCCACGGCGCTGAACCCGGCGTTGCGCCTGGGGGCCTTGCTGCGTGAAACGCTGCTGGCGCACCAGCCCAAGCTGTCGCGCGACGCTGTGCGTAAGCGCATCGGCGAAACCCTGGTGGAGGTGGGCCTGCCCGATGACGACGCCTTCCTGCGGCGCTTCCCGCACCAACTGTCTGGCGGGCAGCAACAGCGGGTGATGCTGGCGCTGGCGTTCGTCCTGCGGCCCCGGTTGATCGTGCTCGACGAGCCTACTACCGCACTGGACGTCACCACCCAGGCCCATGTGTTGCAGACCCTCAAGCGCCTGTGCCGTGAACACGGTGTGGCGGCGCTTTACGTCACCCACGACCTGGCCGTGGTGCGTGAGCTGGTGGACCGGGTCATGGTGATGTACGCCGGGCGGCTGGTGGAGGTGGCCGGGCGCGAGGCGCTGTTCTGCAACCCTGCGCACCCTTACACCCGTGCCTTGCTCGCGGCTATCCCCGACGTTGCCCGGCGTCAGCCGCTGCAGGCGATTGCCGGGCATGCGCCGGCACCCGGGCAGCGCCCGCATGGCTGTGCGTTTGCGCCGCGCTGCGACCGGCATCGGGCCGAGTGTTCGGTGATCGAACCGTCGTTGCTGACGCTCGACGGCAAGCATCAGGTCGCCTGCCTGGTGCCGCACCAAGAACCGCTGCCCCTTGCGGGGGCGGCTGTCGAGGTTGAATCGGTGCCGAACGAAGCCGTGTTGCTAGAGGTTCGGGAGCTGGATGTCGCTTACGATCGCCAGGTGCTGTTCGATGTTTCATTGCGTGTGGGGCAAGGGGAGTGCCTGGCGCTGGTGGGCGAATCGGGTTCGGGCAAGACCAGCCTGGCCAGGGCCATTGCCGGGCTGGGCGAGAACGTTCAGGGGCAAATGCGTTACGCCGGCGAGCCTTTGGCGTTTGCCGCACGCGAGCGTGATGCCCGTTTGCGTCACCAGATTCAGTATGTGTTCCAGAACCCTTATCGGGCCTTGAACCCAAGGCAGACGGTCGGGCAAACGCTCAGCGCGCCGTTGGCGCACTTTTTCGGTGTGCGTGGTGGTGAGGCGCGGCGTCGGGTCGAGGCGGTGCTGGAGCGGGTGTCGTTGCCGGCTCGGGTGGCGGATTTGTACCCGCATAGCTTGTCTGGTGGTGAACGGCAACGTGTGGCGATTGCCCGAGCGTTGATCTGCGAGCCAAGGCTGCTGGTTTGTGACGAGATTACCTCGGCGCTGGATGTGTCGGTGCAGGCGTCGATTCTGGCCTTGCTACAGCGTTTGCAGGGGGAGGGGCTGACCTTGTTGTTCGTCACTCATGACCTTGGGGTGGTGCGGGCGATTGCCGACCGGGTGCTGGTGTTGCGACAGGGGCGGGTGGTGGAGCAGGGGAGTGCCGAGCAGGTGCTTGGGAGGCCGGTTGATGCGTATACCCGGACGCTGGTGGAGCATTCGCCTCGGTTGCGTGTTGGCTTCTAGGTTCATGGCTTGGGGTGTTTGGTGCCTGTGAGATCGAGCGCCGCGCGGGCGGCGCTCGATCTCACAGGTGCTGCATACCCCAAGCCATGAACCCAGAAGCCAACACGCAACCCCAACCCATACACCCCATCCTCACCCCACAAACCGCGCCTGCCGCCGCCGCACTTCCTCGCGCACCGCCGGAATCACCCAGCGCCCGTAATCCACCGTGTCATACAGCGGGTCATAACCGCGGTTGAGAAAAGTGGTCACCCCTAGGTCGACATAATCGAGCAACGCCTGGGCCACCGTTTCCGGCGTGCCCACCAGCGCAGTGGTATCGCCATAGGCACCCACTGCGGTCGCCGTCGGCATCCACAACGCCCGATCATGCCGGTCGGCGCGGGCGGCGGCGGCGAGCAGGCGCTCGGAACCGGTGCCTTTGATGCGCTTCTGCCACGGGCTGTCTGCCGCAAACTGCGGGTTGGCTTTGATCTGCGCGAGGATCTGTTCGGCGCGCTGCCAGGCCTGTTCTTCGGTGGCAGCCAAAATCAGCCGCACCGACAGACTAACCCTGGGTGCGGCTACGCCTGCGGCGGCCGCGGCCGCCTTGAGTTTGCCGATCTGCTCGGCAACACCGCTCAGCGGCTCACCCCACAGGGCATACAAATCCGCATGCTTGACGGCGATCTGGTAGGCGATATCGGACGAGCCACCGAAGGAAATCGGGATATGCGGCTGCTGCAACGGTTTGACCGGTGAAAAAGCACCTTTGATGTTGAAGTAGCGGCCCTCGAAGTCGAACGGTTCCTCGGCGGTCCAGGTGCGGCGGACAATCTCGAGGTACTCGTCGGCACGCCGGTAGCGCTCGGTCTTGTCCAGCAGGGTGTCACCTTCTTGCGGCTCGGCGGTAATACCGGTAATTGCGTGCAGGCGGATGCGCCCGCCGCCGGTGGTATGGTCGAGGGTGGCGAATGCCCGTGCGGCCACCGTTGGCGCTGTCAGGGCCGGGCGGTGGGCGATCATGAAACCCAGGCGTTCGGTGTGCGCGGCCGCATAGGCGGCAATCTGCAGGCTGTCGGCGCTGCCTGGGCCGCTGGCGATCAGTACCCGGTCGAACCCGGCATGCTCATGGGCGCGGGCGTGGTGACGAATGAACGGCAGGTCGAAGTCCGCTGTGCGCACGCCACGGGTCTCGGACCACTGGCGGGGGAAGATCATGCCGACGAATTCAATGGACATGGCTGAGGCCTTTCAGGTTGAGGGTGATCAGAACTGGTAATCGACCTGGGCCAGCAGCGTGCGGCCCGGCATCGGTTGCAGGAAAGTGTTGGTGGAACCTGCCAGGCCACTGACGAAATTCAGCTCGTCGGTGACGTTGAGCATGCGCACCGTTACGCCCCACTGGGGCTGGCGGTAGTACACGGCAAGGTCGAGGTTGTATTCGTCCGGCACTTTTACCGTCTTGCTCAGGTTCAGGTACCAACTGCTGGTCCACCAGCCGGAAAGCTCGACGCCAAACCCCGAATCGAAGCGGTAGTCGACATAGCCGCCGGCGTTGTATTCGGGGATCTGCACGGCATCGAACTTGCCGGACGGGCGCTGGTTGAGGCTGTTGTTGTCGCCGAATACGGTGCCGTTGTCGGGGATGAACCCCGCCGAGGCAAACCCCGCTTGGCTGGTGAACTCGTTGTAGGCACTGATGCGGCTGAGATTGAGGCCGCCGCGCAGGTGCTGGTCCTGGTAGCGCAGGGTTGCTTCCCAGCCTTTGACGATCAGCCGGGCAATGTTGTTGTTGCTGTCCGGCGACTGGTCGCGGGCTTGCCGGTAGGCCGCCAGGGTCAGGAACAGCTGGTCGGGCACTGCCTCCACCTTCAAGCCCACCTCATGCAACACGCTCAGGCTCTCGAAGGCCAGCGGGTTGAGCTGGTTGGCCCCGCTGCCACTGCCCCAGCCCAGGCCGTTGGTGAAGAAGCCGGTGTTCACCGCCAGCGAGCGATCGAAGGTGTAATACAGTGTGCTGTTGTCCGTGGGTTTGAAATAGGGGCTGACCTGCACCGAAAACAACCGGTAGTTGTTCGCGTCCTTGCGCGGGTTGCCGCCGGGCAGCACGAATGGGTTTTCGATGCGTGCGTCTATCCAGCTGCGGCTGGCGCCGACGTTCAGGCCTACACGCTCGCCCAGGCGCAGGTTGTGCTGGCTGAACAGGGTCTTGGTGGTCCAGGTGCTGTCTGCGGTGTACGGCGCCACCGATTCGGCATACAGGCCGTGCCCTGCCGGGTACATGGCGGGCAGGTTGAGCCAGCCGTAATAGCTGGAGAATTGCGGCACACCGGGTTGGCCGATCCAGGCAGCGTTGCCGCCAGCTGGGTTGCGGCCGCTCAGGCCGAGCAGGTCGCCGGGGTTCTTCAAGGTCGGGTCGAGGGTCAGGTCATACGCGTTGATGGTACTGCCGAAGCTGTTGTTGGCGGCGATTGACTCGTTGCGCTCGCGCCGATAGATCAGCCCGGTGTTGCTGTCGTCGATCAGGGTCAGGTCGCCCAACTGCCACTGGCCGCGCGCGCGGAACTCGAAGCGGTTGTCGAAGATGTCGTCCTTGCCCTGCACCTGGAACGCGCCCACGGCGTCGGTGGTGTCGGTGGAGTGTTGGTAGAAGGTGCTGTTGGCCAGGGTGATCGACGAGGTCAGGTCGCCTTCGACGCGCAGTTGCGTGGTGAAGCGCCGCGAGCGGTTTTCGTCTTGCGCGCGCTGGCCGGTCTGCGATGACAGCGAAGTCAGGCCGTTACCTGCAAGCGAGGGGTCGTAGACCCAACCACGCAGGCTGCCGGGGTTGGCCTGGGTGTTGGGCGAGGCGCCCTGGAAACTGCCGTTGACCACCGCGTACTGGCCCTGGGCATTGCGCTGGCGTTGTACCCAACCGAGGACTTGGGCATCGGCGGCGCCAGAGGACAGCACCGGCGACCACAAGGTATTGCCATTCTGAATGATCGGCGTGGCGCGGCCGGCGTAGTACTTGCCGTGGTCGACCAGGCCCTGGCTGGCGCGGTTCCAGCCGTGGGTGATGTTGTAGTCGTAGTAGTCGTCGTAGGCGGCGTTCCAGTCCACCCGCAGGTTGTCATTGCGCCAGGCGAGGGCGCCGTAGAAAGCGTCGAAGTTGTTCTCGACGTTGTCGTAGAAGTCTTCCTGACGCTGGCGGGTAATGCTTACCCGGTAGGCCAGGTTGTCGCTCAGCGGGCCGGTGTTGTCGATGCTGAACTTGGTGGCATCGCGGGACTCGCCATCGGGGATCCAGCTGCCGATCTCGCCGCTGAGCTTGGTACGAAAGCGGTTGAAATCGGGCTTCTTGCTCAGGTAATTGACGTAGCCGCCACTGCCGCTGACCGAGCCGTAGGTGACCGACGATGGGCCGGCGACGATGTCGGCGCCTTCGTAGGCGTTGAAATTGGCCGGGTGACGTACACCGTAGGCGCGCTGGCCGTCCTGGAACACCTCGGTGTTCTGCCCGCGCATCTGCGGGGCGATACCGGCGTTCTGGCCACCGCCGCGGGTGATGCCGGGGGCGTATTTGACCAGGTCGTCGGAGCTGCGGATCGGGTCGTTGGCCAGTTGTTCGGCGTTGATCTGGGTGACTGAGCGCGGGGTGTCCAGCACCTTGGCTTCCAGGCCGCCATAGATCGAAGCGGGCGGACGGGTGGGCAGGGCGTCGTCGTCGGTTTGTTCGGCCTGCACGGTGACGGTTTGCAGTTGGGTGTCTTCGGCGAAGGCCATGGGTGTGCTGGTGGCCAGGATGGCCAGCGCCAGGGCGCTAGGCTGGAATTTTGGGTGCAGCAAGGTAACGCGGGGCATTGGCTGGGCCTCGTTCAAGAGTAGGAATGTGGGAGAAACGAGGGCGCAGCCGCGCCTGCGGTTGGTATTGGGTACACGCCGTCCCTGTAGGAGCGGCCTTGTGTCGCGATAGGGCCGCAAAGCGGCCCCGGCAATCTATGTATCGACGCTGAAATCCTGGGGCCGCCTTGCGGCCCTATCGCGACACAAGGCCGCTCCTACAAAAGGCAGACCGCGTAGTAACAGGGTCAGGTTTTCAGCCACAGGCTCTCGAACCGCCAGGTACTGAACAGCGACTGCTCTGCCTGCGCGCCACCCACGCGGGTGCTGACACTGTCGAGCAGGTCGGCAAAGCCCCAGATCAACATGCCGCCGCGTTCGTATTGAATGCGTTGCGCCTGGTGCACCAGGTTCTTGCGCTTCTCCAGGTCTGGCTGGGCCATGGCGGCGAGAAAGGCCTGACTGAATTCGGGGTCGTTGAAGTGGGTCTTGTTGGCCACGGCGAATGGCGCATCGGTGTGAATCGCGCTGGCCAGGAACGGCGCACCGATGCTGCCACCGGTACTCAAGGTCCAGTCATCGCGCTGCGGCCCTTGGAAGGTGGCCAGGTCGACCTGGCGCACATTGAGGGTCACACCGATACGCCGGGCCTGCTCGGCCAGCACCAGGGCCGAAGCCAGCCCCGGCCCTGGCGTGGTCACCAACTCCACCTGCAACTGTTCATGGCCGGCTTCGCGCAGCAACTGGGCTGCGCGCTGCGGGTCATGAGGGCGTGGGCCGATGCTGTGGTCGAAGGTGGGGTCGAACGGTGCATACAGGTCGTTGGCCACCCGGCCTTGGCCATTGAGCGCACGGCGCACCAGCTCGTCACGGTCGGCCAGCAGGCGGAATGCCTCGCGCACGCGCGGGTCGTCGAACGGCGCCTTGGCGGTGTTCATGTCGAACGACAGCCAGTTGCCGCTCACCGACTTCAGCAGGCGCAGCCGTGGGTCGGCTTGCAGCACCTGCAGGTGTTCGGTGGACATGACGTTGGCCATGTCGATCTGCCCGGCCCGCAATGCCGCCAGGCGGCCGGTCTGGTCCTTGAAGTCGATGATCTCCAGTTCATCGGCATAAGGCTTGCCGGGTTTGTAGTAGTTGTCGAAGCGGGTGAACAGTGAGCGCTGACCTGGGGTGAAGCTTTTCAGTTTGTAAGGCCCGGCGCCGACCGGGTTGGTGACTGGGTGGTAGTCCACCGGCACGATGCCGCCGAAGTTGACCCAGGTCTCCGGCAGCGGCAGGTAGCTGCGCCCTTCGCGAAAGCCCAGGCGCACGGTACGGTCGTCCAGCTTGACCAGGTTGTCGCGGTCCACCCAGTGCAGCAGCGCCGCGTAGGGCGAGGCCAGCTGCGGGTCGGTGAGGCGGCGGATGGAGAAGATCAGGTCGTCGGCGTCGATGGTCTTGCCGTGGTGGAACTCCAGCCCCGGCTTCAGGCGCAAGGTCCAGCTGCTGGCATCGGCATTGGGCTCGGCGAACTCGGCCAGGGCCAGGCGCGGCTGCATCTGCTCGTCCCATTCCCACAGCTTGCTGTATAGGGCAAAGCCACGCACGATGCCGCTGCCGATGGGCTTGTGGGCGTCGAGGTTGCCGCTCTGGTTGCCGTCGATGATGCCCAGGCGCAGGCGCCCGCCATGGCGTGGCTGGTCGGCCACGCCATGGGTTGGGCCGTCGGCGGGGCCGCAGCCGGCCAGCAACCCGCCGGCCAGCACGCCGGCGTGGCCAAGGAAACTGCGCCGGCTCAGTGGGTAACCGTCCCTGGCCATGGCGTCAGGCTCCGTTGCTGGCGTGCAGTTGCACGGGTTCGGCTACAGGGCGGGCAAGGGCTGCGCGCTGGTCACGAAAGTGCGGCAGGATGTGCTCGCCGATGCGGTAGGCTTCTTCCAGGTGCGGGTAGCCGGCCAGGAAGAACAGATCGATGCCTATGCCGTGGTACTCGCGGATGCGCGCCACTACGTTGGCGTAGCTGCCTACCAGCGCGCAGCCGGGCGGGATGCCGATGTAGCCGAAGCCGGTCCACACATTGGGGTGGATGAAGAAGTCGTCGAAGGCCTGTTGTTCGTCCTTGTCGTTGTAGTCGTGCTCATAGCTCAGTTTGCGTGCCGTGCGCAGGCCCGCATGGGCAGCGCGAGCCTTGACCGTGCCCTTGGCCACGCCTTCGTCGAAGAAGCGCTTGGCCTCGGCCAGTGCCGCCTCTTCGGTATCGCGAGCGATCACGTCGATGGACAGGCCAAAGCGAATATCGGTGCGGCCCCACTTCAGCGCGCGGGCGCGGATATCGGCGATCAGCGCGGCAATCTCGTCCGGGTGCTCGGCGCGCATCAGGTAGAAGTCGGCGTGCTTGGCCGCGAATTCGCGCGCTGCCACCGACGAACCTGCCGTGCAGATCAGCGGCAGCTCGGCTTTTTTCAGCGGGCCGCGCAGGCCACCGCCCTCGGCGCGGTAGTAGGTGCCTTGGTAGTGGAACTGCTCGTTGTGCCAATAGCCGCGCACCACGTCCATGAACTCGGTGGCGCGGGCGTAGCGCTGGTCATGGTCTTCGAAGTCACCGACCTGGCGCTGGATGGCATCCGAACCGCCATTGATGATGTTCCAAACCAGGCGATTGCCAGTGGCGCGTTGGTAGGTCGCGGCCTGCTGCACGGCCACCCATGGGGTGTAGTGATAGGGCTGGAAGGCGGTGACGAATTTCAGCGTGCGGGTTTCACGGGCCAGCAGCGAGCACACCGTCCACGGCTCTTCGCCGGTGGGGGCATTGACCATCAGCGCGCCGCCAAAACCGTTTATTTCAGCGGCGCGGGCGATTTGGCCGAGGTAGTCGATGTAGGTGAAGTGATCACCCACGGCAAACCCCGACACCGCACCGGTGCTGGGCCCGCCCGCATGCCAGTCGCCGCGGTTGCGCGGGTCGCCGGGAAGGAACTGGGTTTCGCCATGCAGGGGCAGGCGGGTGAAGAATTCGATGCTCATGGGCTGGCCTCCTTACTGGACGCTTGGGCTGCAATTAGGGGTGACCGGTTGGCCGCTGATGACCTGGCGGGCGAAGGGGATGGAGTCCTTCAACGAGGCATTCACCGTTTCACTGTGGCCCAGGCCTTTGTACAGGTGGCCCTGCACCACCGAGCCTGCCTTGCAGGCGTCCTGCATCAGCGCTACCTGGGTGGCGGCGGCGGGGGTCTTGTCCTCGGCGCCGGTGCCGATGAAGATCGGCTGGGCCAGCTTCAAGGTCGGGTACGACACCTGCGCCAGCCAGGGCTTGAGCTTGTCGCCCTGGTAGTCCTTCTTGGCATTGGCCGGGGTCAGGCCGGTGCCGACCACGTCGCTGACCAGTGCTGACAGGCAACTGGTGCGCGCCTGCTCGAACAGTGGCAGGGCCTTGTCGGTGTAGAAGTCGCGCGGGTCGATGCTCGGGTCATACTGCTGCGCGGCAAGCAGCGTGTAGAAGCCGTAGGCCAGGGCCGGGTCGACCTTGTTCTGGTCCTGTTCGCCGACATTTTTCGAACCCACGGTGTAGATCACCCCTGTGCCGATACTGCCCTTGACGCCCAGCTTGGGCGCATAGGTTGCCGCATAGGCCCCGGCGGCAAAGGCCCCGGCCCCCCCTTGCGACTGGCCAATGATCAACACCTTGTCGGCCAGCCCCGGTACGCCGGCGACCACGGCCTTGGCCGCATCGAGAATGCCGTAAGCGGCCATGCGGTTGTTCAGCAATGGGTGGCCGCCCGGTACACCCAGGCCCTGGTAGTCGGTGGCGACGATGGCATAGCCTTCATCCAGCCAGCGGTTGAGGTATTGCACGTCGCGGTAGCTGCGCCCGGCCCAGGACGGCGCGCAGATATCCGCCACGCCAACGGTGCCATGGCCCCAGCTGGCGACCGGCCAACCGCCCGCGGGTGCCTTGCCTTTGGGGATGAACAGCGCACCAGAAACCACGATTGGCGTCTTGCCGTCGATACCGTCCAGCGAGGTGTACAGGATGCGTTGTGCGCTGGCCGCATTGGGCAGGCTCAGCGCCTGCTCGAGCGGTTCGCTGCGCAGCAGTTTGCCGGGCGTGGCGGGGATGGCCTTGGTCCAGGTGTAGAAGGCCGACACGCGGCCATCGCCCTGTTGCGGGTCAGGTTTTGGCGCGTAGGTTTCGGCGGCCATGGCGCCGATGGACAGGGCCAGGGCGCTGAGGCCGAAGACGAGCGAAGCAGGCAGTTTCATGGGAAAGGCTCTCAAGGTTGTTGGCTGATCTGGGCGTCGAGGGACGGCCAGTAATGGGTCAGTTGCAAGTCGATCAAGGCCTGGCGGGTAAAGCCCGTGGCCAGGTCGCTGGTAATGTCGTAGGGCGTGCGAATCAGCCGGTTGGCCAGTGCGTACTGGCCCAGGGCGTCGTAATGGGTTTTAAGCTGCGCATCGCTTTTTGGCGCCCAGCGCGCTTGCCAGGCCACGGGGTCGTCCTGGTCGTCACGGCGTAGCACGCTTTCACTGACCCCCGCGCGCGATGACAGCGCGTAGTAGGCGTCGCGGTTCTGTTCCTGGGAAATCCACCAGGCCGCGCGCACCCAGGCGGTGGCCACCAGTTGCGTCAGGTCGGCGTGCTGCTGCACGAAGCGGTCGGTGCCCCACAGGTCCGAGACCAGCCGCCAATCATTGGCGCCTTGCTTGGTCGACCAGAGAATGCGCGCCACGCCTTTGTCTTCCAGGGCATAGGCTTCGTTGAGCAACACGGCGGCATCGACCTTGCCGGCGGAAACCGCAGCGGCGCCCACTTGCGGGTTGAGGTTGGCGATCTTGAAATCACTCAGTTTCAGGCCTTGGCTTTCGAGGAAGTTGCTGAAGGCGAACTCCCACGGGCGACCACGGTGCAGGGCCAGGCGTTTGCCCTTGAGGTCCTGGATGCTGCGCACAGTGGAATTGCTCGGCACCACCAGGTAGATGTTGTTGCCGCTACCGCCCGGCACCACCAGCTTGCCCGGCACCTGGCCAGCCCCGGCGATGACCGAAGGCAGGTCGCCACGCACGGCAAAGTCCAGGCTGTCGTTGCTGAAGCCTTCGTTGATCTGTGGCCCGGCGCCGGCATGGGGCAGGGCGGTCCATTGCAGTTTCACGCCGCGGGCGGCCAGTTGCTGTTCCAGCCAGCCTTCCTCGATCACCCGGCCGGGGATGCCGCCGAACACCGGCGCCCCGCCCTGGGTGAAGGCGACGATGGCAATGCGCACCGCCGCCGGTGGCTCGGCTGCCAGCGCAGCCAGGCTGAGGAACAGGCCGCCCAACAGAGCAAGGGCATGACGCCAGGGATTGTTCATGTGCAGCTCCAGGCAAAGGTTCTACAGGCCAGGAGCGAAATGCATGCCAGCCCTTCGAAAATTGGCTGCAGACCATGCGTGGTGGGGCTTTCAGCCAGGGTTAGGCTGCGTGCGGCGGGCCGGGCCTGCTGGCCGGCGGGCAGGCGAGTGCTGGCGGGTTGCTGCTGTGGCAGCAATGGGCTGCTGAAAAATCGAATATTTCCAATTCGAATATATAAATATTAATTAATAATTTTTTGATCTAATTTGTTTCATGCACTATTGGCCTGCGCGTCAACTGCCAGGAATGCCCCTATGTCGCTGATCACCCACCCCAATGCCCGCGAGCTGACCAAGTCGGTACGTGCCACCGTGCTCGTGTTCAAGGACCCGCGCTCCCAGGAGCTGCTCAGCCGCATCGAGCGCCTGGCGCCCAGCGAGGCCAACACCCTGATCATCGGCGAAACCGGCACCGGCAAAGAGCTGGTCGCCCGTCACATCCACCACCTAAGCCGCCGCGGGCGTGAGCCATTCGTGGCGGTTAACTGCGGTGCCTTTGCCGAAACCCTGGTGGAAAGCGAGCTGTTCGGCCACGAAAAAGGCGCGTTCACCGGCGCCACCAGCAACAAGGCCGGCTGGTTCGAAGCAGCCAACGGCGGCACGCTGTTCCTCGATGAAATTGGCGACTTGCCGCTGAACATGCAGGTGAAGTTGTTGCGGGTGCTGCAGGAGCGTGAAGTGGTGCGCCTGGGCTCACGCACGCCGATCCCGATCAACGTGCGGCTGGTGGCAGCGACCAACGTGAACCTGGCTGATGCAGTGGTGGCGGGGCATTTTCGTGAAGACCTGTTCTACCGCCTGCATGTCGCCACGATTCGCTTGCCGCCGCTGCGAGAGCGACCGGGGGACATCCTGCCGCTCGCGGAATTCTTCATCGAGGAGCATTGCCGACGCCTGGGTTACGAGCGTGCCTCGTTGAGCCCGGATGCCGAACGCAAATTGCTGGCGCATAGCTGGCCGGGCAACATCCGCGAGCTGGAAAACGCCATTCACCATGCGTTGCTGGTGTGCCGGTATCAGGTGGTGGCACCGGCGGACCTGCACCTGGTCGATATGCGGCCACAGGTAGCGGCGCCGGTTGCACATGCCTACTTGCCGACAGCCAGCGCGGCACCACCTGACCTGGAAAGTGCGTTGCTGGCGTTGTTCGAGCAGAATGTGCCGAACCTGTATGAGCATATCGAGGAGACAGTGTTCAGGGCGGCGTATCGATACTGTCACGGCAACCAGTTGCAGACGGGGCGCTTGCTGAACATCAGCCGTAACATTGTGCGGGCGCGGCTGGAAAAGATTGGCGAACTGTCGAAGGCATGAGGTGCCTGTGTTGGGGCTGCCGCGCACTTATCGCGGGCAAGCCCGCTCCCGCAAGTTCGGCGGCGTACCCAGCTACCAGCGATAGGTCAGGTCGGCGGTTACGGTGCGCCCCGTTCCCAACAGGCAGGCTACGGTGGCGAAGCAGCCGGCCACGTAGTACTTGTCGGTCAGGTTTTTCACATTGAGCTGCGCCGACAAGCCCTGCAGGCCGTTGTTGGCCTTGCCGAAGTCGTAAGACAGCATGGCATCGACCAAGGTGTAGCCAGGCACTTCGAAAGTGTTCTGCGCATCGCCAGAGGTGGCGCCGGTGTAGCGCACGCCAAGGCCGCCGCCAAGCCCGGCCAATGGCCCGCCCTGCAGGGTGTAGTCGACCCACAGCGAGGCCAGATGACGTGGGACCCGCACCGGTGCATTTCCCTTGTTGCTGACGCCCAGCGCGTTCGGGTTGTCCTTGGTTACCTCGACATCGTTGTAGGTATACGCGGTGATCAGGTTCAGCCCCGGCAGCGGTTTGGCTACGCCTTCCAGCTCCACCCCGCGCGAGGTCACTTCACCCTGCTGCACGCTGAAGCCCGGGTGCTCGACATCGGTCGTGGCCACGTTCTGCCGGCGCAGGTCGAAGGCTGCCACGGTGATGTAGTTTTCGCTGCCTGGCGGTTGGTACTTGATGCCCACTTCGTATTGCTTGGCTGTTTCCGGTTCGAACGGGGAACCGTCGAAACTGTTGCCACTGGCCAGTTTGAACGACTCGCTGTAGCTCACGTAGGGGAACAGGCCCATGTCGAAGCTGTAGCCGAACGACGCGCGGGCAGTGGTGGCCTCGTCGGTGATCACCTGGTGGCTGCCATTGATGCGATTGGTGCTGTCCTGGCGCGCCCAGTCGTGACGCACGCCAAGGGTGGCGACCCAGTTGTCGAGGTGCAATTGGTCCTGCAGGTACAGCCCGACCTGACGGTCGTCGCGGGCGGTGGACAACAGTGAGGTGTAGCGGGAAGTGTCGATCGTTACACCGCGCACCGGGTTGTAGATGTTGATCGATGGCGCGTCGCCGTGCTGCACGTCCTGGCTGCGGTGGCCGCGCAGGTAGTCGGCACCCAGCAACAGGTCATGGCGCAATGGGCCGGTGTTGAAATTGGCCAGCAGCTGGTTGTCCAGGGTGTAGTTGTCGCTGTTGTAATCGCGCAGCTCGTAATAGCGGGCCAGGGTGTTGCCATTGATCACACCGCTGTTGCGAAACAGTTGATCCTGATAGCCGTGCATGTGGCTGTAGCGCAAGTTCTGGCGGAAGCTGAAGGTGTCGTTGATGCGATGGCTCAGCTCATAGCCCAGGTTGTTCATCTCTGACTGCTCGCGGTCGAAGCCCGGCTCGTTCAGCGAGCGGTGGCGGGGTACGCGGCCGTTGGGGTTGGAGCCGTCGAACAGGGAGTAGGCCATGTTCGAGGTGAACAGGTTGGTGTTTTTCTGGTACGACGCCAGCAGGGTCAGGCTGGTGTCTTCATTCGGTGCCCAGGTCAGGCTGGGCGCGACGTACTGGCGGTCGTCCTTGATACCGTCGATCTCGTTGTCGGCATCACGGCCGAGCATCACCAGGCGGTAGGCCAGGGTGCCCTGGCTGTCGAGCAGGTCGCCGACATCCAGGCTCAGTTGCTGGCGGTCGTGATTGCCGAGCGACAGACCGACTTCACGGTGGGCTGCAAACAGTGGTTTTTTCGAGACCAGGTTGATCATGCCGCCAGGCTCGCCCTGGCCGTAGATAACCGACGCCGGCCCTTTGAGTACCTCGATGCGCTCCAGGCCAAACGGCTCCGGCGCGTAATAGCCAATGTTGTTGTTGCGCAGGCCGTCGGTGTAGGCATCGCTGTTGATCTGCTGGAAACCACGCACCATCAAGGTGTTGTCGGTGGGGTTGTTGCCAGCGACGTTGGCGTGCACGCCAGCGGTGTAGCTCAAGGCTTCGGTAACGGTCTGTGCACCTTGGGCCTTGATCCGGTCACGGGTCACCACCGACACCGAGGCGGGGGTTTCCAGCAGCGCGCTGTCGGTCTTGCTGGCGCTGCTGGCGCGGGTGGCCAGGTAGCCGTTCACGGCACCGTAGGCGCTGTCGCGATAGGCATCGACGCTGGTGGGCGCCAGTTGCAGGCCCGCACCTTGTGCCGCAGGTTGCAGCCGATACTGGCGTTCGCCGCTGGGCACGGCGATCAGGCCACTGCCCAGCAACATGCGTTCCAGGGCCTGTTCGGGGGTGAATTCGCCTTGCAGCGGTGCGCTGGCCTTGCCTTGGCTGAGCACGCCATCGCCGACAATGTAGATACCGGCCGCACTGGCCAGGCGGTTGAGCTGCTGGGCCAGCGGGCCGGATGGCAGGTCGTAGCGGCGCGGGCTGTCGTCGGCCATCACCGGGGTGGCGATCAGCAACGGCAGAGCCAGCAGCAGAGGGCGCAAGGTAAACGGGAGCAGGGGCATGGGTGTTCCTTGTGGGGGCAGATGAAGCTGGGTGTTCATCTGCTAATCCGAACGAGCCGGGTAAAACCGGAACACCCCTGCGCAAAAAAACGGTGGGTTCAGCGTGGCTCGATGCTGTACCACCAAGGCAAGGTCTTGCGCACCTTGATCGGCAGGGCGCTTTCGAGCATGGCCAGGGTGCGTTCCGGGTCATTGGCTGGGAAGTTGCCCATCACCCGCAGCGCCTGCACTTGTGGAGCAACACCGAGATGACCGGGCAGGTAGGCACGCAGTTGTTCGCTGAACTCGCCAAGGCTGATGTCGTTGGCCAACAGACGGCCATCGCGCCAGGCCTGGCGCGACTCGTCCACCGCACGGGGCGGTTGTGCGCCATGGCGGTCGAAATCCGCTTGCCATCCTGCCGCAACCACCAGGCTGCCTGCGCCATCTGCGGGGTGAAGGCGCACGGCACCGTCGAACACGCTCAGGCGTGCGGCCTGGTCGCGTTGCCAGACGCTGAAGCGGGTGCCCAACGCTTGCAGGCGGCCGTGACGGGTGTCGATCACGAATGGCCGGCTGTCATGGGCGGTTTCTACCAGTACTTCACCGGCCAGCAGCTCCAGGCGGCGCAGGTTGGCGCGGTAGTCGATGTTCAATGCGGTGGCACTGTTCAGCCACAGTTGGCCGCCGTCCGGCAGGCGCAGGCTGCGCACTTCGCCGGTGCCGGTGCGCTGGTCGGCGCTGAGTGCCTGCAGCTGTCGCCTGGCGGCAGGTAGGCGCCAGCCGGCCAAGGCCAGCAGGCTGCCGCCGCACAGCAAACCGAGCAGGCCAACCGCGCGACGGCGGTCGAGGTCGGTGCGGCGCACGCTGCCCAGTGCCTGCAGTGAGGCGTCGGCCTGTAGTTTCAGCGGTGAGAAACGCTGACTGATGCGTTGCACATGGTCCCATGCCACCTGGTTGGCGTGTGCAGTCCCGAGCCATTTCTGCCAGCGCAACTGCAATTGCAGGTCTTGCGGGGCGGCAAGCAACTGCGCATACCAGTTGGCGGCTGCCTGCAAGGTGGCGTGGTCCGGGCGCTCGCTGGCGTTCATGGCAGGTCCAGTTCCAGCAGCAGGCACTGGTACATCGCCTGGGCCATGTACTTGGTCACGCTGCGTTCGGAAACCTGCAGCTGCCTGGCGATTTCCCGGTAGCCCAGGCCCTGTACGTGGGCCAGCAGAAAGGCCTGGCAGACCTTGTCCGGCAATCGCGCGAGCATTCGCTGCACCTGCTCGAGTGCCTCGAACACCAGTGCACGCTCTTCCTCGCTGGGTGCCAAGGGTTCGGGCAGGGCGGCCAAGGCCTCCAGCCAAGCCTGCTGCAGGTGCTGACGGCGCCAGAAATCGATGCACAGATGGCGGGTGACGGTGCTCAGGTAGGCGCGCGCGTGCTGCTCGGTCTGGAATTGCTGCGGCTTGCTCAGCAGGCGCACGAACACGTCATGGGCCAGGTCGGCGGCATCACTGGCATTGCCCAGGCGCTTGTGCAGCCAACCGCGAATCCAGCCGTGGTGGTTGGTGTAATAGGTGTGAATCTGCTGGCTGTAAGCGGGGTCGAGACGCGACATCGGGGCATCCTTACGCTATGCGACAAGGTCTCATATGAGAATTTTTCGCAATGGTAGGCCAGGGCTGATGAACACGGCAACACTATCTGATGGCGAGATACGATTGCTAAGCCCTGCAAGACTCGGGTTAAATGAGAGTCATTATTAAAGACGTTTTGATCGGTTCAACCCATGCCCTGCGCTGACCCTTCCCTGCAAAAAGCCGTGCACACACTTTACGAGGACCATCATTCCTGGCTGTGCGGGTGGCTGCGCGGCAAGCTCGGTTGTGTGGAGCATGCCGCCGACCTGGCCCAGGACACTTTCATCCGGGTGCTGACCCTGCGCAAGGCCGCTGAGCTGCGACAGCCACGGGCCTATTTGAGCAGCGTGGCCCGCAGCCTGATGATCGACATGTTCCGGCGACGGGCACTGGAGCAGGCTTACCTGGAAACCCTGGCGACACGGCCCGAGCTGGTAGAGGTTTCGCCCGAGGCGCGCCTGCTGATCATCGAGACCTTGATGGAGATCGATCGCCTGCTCGACGGCCTGGGCACACGCACTCGCGAAATCTTCCTGATGGCCCAGCTCGATGGCTTGAGCTATGTGGAAATCGCAAGGCGCCTGAATGTGTCGCTTACCACCGTCAAAAAGCATGCAGTGCGGGCGCTGACCCATTGCCTGCTGCTGGCTGAGGCGTGACCGGTGACAGGTGCAGACCCCTTGGATCGCAACACGCTGGAGGCTGCCGCACGCTGGTACGTCGAGCTGCGCTGCGAGGCTGACGAGGCCACGCGAGCGGCACATCGGCGCTGGCTGCTGAGTGACCCGCGGCACCAGCAGGCCTGGGAGCGCCTGGGGCGTTTGCAGGGCACGCTGCAGCAGGTCGCGCCGGGTATCGCGCGGCCCATGTTGAACAGTGCCAGGGCCAAACGGCGTGAGGTGCTCAAAGTACTGTCGGTGCTGCTGATGGCGGGCGCGGCAGGTGGGCTGGCATTGCGCGAAGGTGGCGTTGCCAGCTTGATGGCTGACTTGAGCACTGGCGTTGGCAAGCGCCGTTCATTGCAACTGGACGACGGCAGCCAACTGCAGTTGAACACCGACACGGCTGTCAACGTTCGCTATACCGCCGACATTCGCGCACTTGAATTGCTCAAGGGTGAAATCCTGGTGCAAACCGTGCCGGATGCATTGTCTCGCCCGTTCATCGTGCACACCAGGCAGGGCAGTGTCCGCGCGCTAGGAACACGCTTTACGGTGCGCTGCGACAGCGAGACCAGCCGGGTTTGCGTGCTGGAACATGCCGTGGAAGTTCGCAGCGCACGTGGCGCGGCGGTGGTGCGGGTAGGCGCAGGCCAGCAATTGGCATTTCGCCTGGAAGAGATCGGTGCCCTGACACCGGCTGCGGCCATGGCAGACGCCTGGGCCCGTGAAATGTTGGTCGTGGATGACTGGCGCCTTGCCGATGTTGTCAGCGAGCTGCAGCGGTATCGCCCTGGGTACCTGGGCTGTGATGCGGCCGTCAGTGATTTGCGGTTGTCCGGGGCGTTTCATTTGAGCGATATCGACAGTGTCCTGGAAAACCTCACCACCACGTTACCTGTGCGTATTCGTCGCTTCAGCCGCTACTGGACGCGTGTCGAGGCGGCCTGAAGCCTGTCCTTGTTTTTTTGTCAGAGGGGTTATCGATTTTCGTTCTCGTTCGACTTGTAGGTAGACGCGCACCAAGCGCACTGAAAAAACTGCCGCAGGGCGAAAGGAAACCGCATGCTCGCTGTCAACGAATGCAACCGTACTCTCCCGATCAACCCGACCAAAGCCAGCCTGGCGCGGGCCGTGCATCGCGCGCTGTTCAGCGTGGCGTTGGCGACCCCGCTGGCAACGGCGATGATCGCTCAACCTGCCGTTGCCCAGACCCAGGCTGAAATGCGCTTCGACATACCCGCTGGCGCGCTTGGCACGGCACTCACGCAATTTGCCTCGGCCGCCGCTGTGACGCTGTCGTTCGAGCCGTCATCGGTGCAGGCGCTGCATTCGCCTGGGCTGCACGGCCGTTACAGCGCCGATGCGGGCCTGCGCCAGTTGCTGGCCGGCAGCCGATTGCAGGTGCTGAAGCAGGGCAGTGGCAGCTACTCGCTGCTGCCCATGGTGGGTGATGATTCCACCTTGCAGCTCGATACCACCAGCGTTACCGGCACGGCCGTTGAGTCCGCCTATGGGCCGGTAAGCGGCTACGTCGCCAGCCGCAGCGCGACCGGCACCAAGACCGACACGCCGATTCTGGAAATCCCCCAGGCCATCAACGTGATCACCGCCGACCAGGTGCAGGCGCAAGGTGCGCGCAACCTGACCCAGGCGCTGCGCTACACCCCGGGCCTGGCCACCGGTGGCTTTACTGACCGCAACAGCATTGCCGATGAAATCACCAGCCGCGGCTTTGCCCCGACCCCGTTGTACCTGGACGGCGCCTACCTGCCTTACGCCGGCAGCCTGGGCGGCGCCCCCCAGATCGACCCCTACACGCTGGAGCGTATCGAAGTGCTCAAAGGCCCGTCGTCGGTGCTGTACGGGCAAAACCAGCCAGGCGGGCTGATCAACATGGTCTCCAAGCGCCCGACCCGCGAGCAGCGTAGCCAGGTCAAGCTTGGTGCGGGCAGTTACAACCGGGTCAACGGTGCCTTCGATACCAGCGGCCCGCTGGACGAGCAGAAGGTCTTCACCTATCGCCTGGTCGGCGTTGCCGACAAAGGCAACGAAATGGTCGCCCATGCCCACAGCGAGCGCTTGCTGCTGGCACCCAGCTTGACCTGGGCGCCGAATGAAGACACCTCGCTGACGTTGCTCGCTCAGGTTCAGCGTGACGATGGCCTGCCCGACTACCAGACGCTGCCGATGATCGGTTCGCTCAAGCGTGGCCCGACAGGCCAGCATATCGACCGGGACTTCTTCTCGGGCGACTCGCATTACAACGATTACAAACGCAACCAGTACATTTTCGGCTACGACTTCAACCACCGTTTCAGTGACGAGCTGGCATTTCGCTCTACCGCGCGCTACACCGATGTCCGTGACCGCTACAAAGGCTTTTACCTGCGCAGTTTCGTGACAGAGGGCGATGGGGTGGACTACACCCGCGCCAACCGGGTGAAGCTCGACTGGCGCCAGCACAATATTTCGTACACCGTCGATAACAACCTGGAATACAAGTTCAATACAGGGGCCTTGCAGCACACCGCGCTGGCAGGCGTGGACTACCGTCACTTCACGCGCAAGTACGATGGCTATAACGCCTACAACGTGCTGCCCGTCGATCTCTATGGCAAGAACAACTTCGACACCAGCAGCATCACCCCGGTACTGGATACCCGCTGGGACAATACCGTGCGCCAGACCGGGGTTTACCTGCAGGACCAGATCAAGCTGGACAACTGGATCCTGACCGTAGGCGGGCGCCAGGACTGGGCCGAAATCGACAACAAAGACTTGTTGGCGCACAGCATTGCTTCCCAGCGTGACAGCAAGTTCACCGGGCGCATCGGCCTCACCTATGTCACCGAGTTTGGCCTGGCACCCTATGTCAGCTATTCCCAGTCGTTCTTGCCAACCTTGGGCACGGCGGCCCCAGAGCGTGGCGGCAAGGCGTTCGAGCCCACCGAGGGCGAGCAATACGAAGTGGGGCTGAAGTATCAGCCGTTCGAGGGCACCTTGTTCACGGCCTCGGTGTTTCAGGTGAAGCAGAAAAACGTGCTGACCGGCGATACCGAGTACCCGCAGTACGAGTCGCAAAATGGCGAGGTGCGTTCGCGTGGGGTGGAGCTGGAGCTCAAATCCAGCATCGAGAACGTTGATGTCCTGGCCGCTGCCACCTACATCGACTCGTTCTATACCAAGAGTACCTATGGCGACCAGGGCAACCGCAACGAGTCGCAGGCCCCGGTGTCTGCCTCGCTGTGGGTGGACTATCACTTCACCCAGGCCATGCTCAATGGCCTGACCTTTGGCGCCGGTGCCCGTTACACCGGCCGCAAGCCGGGCAACTCGGCCAATACCTTCGATGTGCCGGCTTATGCCGTGTATGACGCTACCGTCAGCTACGACCTGGGCAAACTCGACCCAAGCCTGCGTGGCCTGCAGGCCAGCGTGAATGTGCAGAACATCTTCGACCGCGAGTACGTATCGGACTGCAACTACGCATTTGGCTGCTACTACGGGCAGGAGCGGGTAGCGTCGGTGGAGATGACCTACGACTGGTGATCAAGCCCCGGCGCCACGCGTTATACTCCGCGCCATTTGCCTATGGCCGGAGTACGCTATGCGCCAGGTTTTGCTCATCGTCGATGTCCAATCCACCTTCAGCCCACCCGAGTGGCTGGTCGATGGCCTGCGGCGTTTGTCGGCCAACATCCCCACCATTGCCTCGGTCGAGTTGCATGATGAACAGGTCACGCCGTTCGAGCGCCAGCTCGGCTGGCACCCGGCCGCCGAGGACGAAAGCCTGGTCGAGGCCGACCAGGTATTCGTCAAACATGGCTACGGGCAACGTGCCGAGGCGATTGAGTACATTCGGCAATTGGGTGTGGAACGGGTGCTGGTGTGTGGGTTGCAGACCGAAACCTGTGTGCTGGCCGCAGGCTTCGCCCTGTTCGACGCAGGGTTGATGCCAACGCTGGTGACAGACATGACGGTAGGGTCTTCGCTGGACCGCTCGGGCAAGCTCGGTATCGACCTGTGGAAGCACCATTTTCGGCAGGTCACCACCTCATCCGAAGTACTGGCCGAACTGGCCATGCAAGGGTAGTGCATGTAGTCACTTTGCCATCATGCGGTGACAATGCGTATCATTGTCGATTGTAAACCGCTGATCGAGAAGGATCTCCATGCTGAAAATGCTCCGTCTGGCAGCTGTTCTGCTGCCTGTAACCCTGGCCTGGTGTAGCCATGCCCACGCCTTCACCGACGGCACCGACCGTTCCGTCACCCTGGAGAAGATCGCGCAGACGTTCGTGGTACAGAAAGACGGCAGCTTCCGTCTGGATGTCGACAGCGTCATGCTGATCAACGAAGACCGCGCCATCAAGACCAATGCCCAGCACCCGTTGAGCTACAACCGGTCACTGGAAACGCTGGAAGTGGTCGAGGCCTATACGCAAAAGCCCGACGGGCGCAAAGTGCAGGTGGATGCCGCGCACATCAAGGAGCAGCAAGAGCAGGCGTCTGCCCAGGCACCGATGTTCCAGGACTCGGTCAACAAGGTGGTCATCTTCCCCGAGGTTGCGGTGGGTGACCGGCTGGTGCTGCGTTATCAACGTAACCGCTCTACGCCATTGTTCCCTGGGCAGTTCGAAGACATCACCGTGCCGCAGTTCTACCCGGTCGGGCAGTTTTCGCTGGCCTACGAGATGCCCCAGGGCATGCCGCTGCAGGCCGATGCCCGTGGTTTCAAGGCGTCGCCGCCTGCCACGAATGATGGCCGTACAGTGTATCGCTGGGACTATGTACCGGGGGCGCGGGCGCGGATCGAGACGGGGGCGGTGTCGTACCTGGATTACGGCCACTACCTGGCAGTGTCGACGTTCTTAGGGTTCAAGGACTTCGCCCAGGCCTATCAGACCAGGGCCACGGTCGAGGTCACCCCTCAGATCAGCGAGCTGGCGAAGCGCCTGACCGCCGGTGTGCCCACAGCCCGGGAAAAGGCCCTTACCCTCAGTGATTGGGTGCGCCAGAATATCCGCTATGTGGCGGTGTATGTCGGTGCTGGCGGGGTGGTGCCGCATGCCGCACAAACCGTGCTGGACAACCGCTACGGCGACTGCAAGGACCATGTTGCGCTGCTGGAGGCGCTGCTGAGCGCTGCAGGTATCAGGAGCACACCGGCGCTGGTGAACCAGGGCAACGCCTATGTGTTCCCCAAAGTGCCGACCTTGGGTGTACTGAACCATGTGATCACCTATGTGCCGAGCCTGGACTTGTACCTGGACTCGACCGACCCGTCGATCGCGGCGGGTTACCTGCCGTTGACCGTGCTGAACAAGCGCGTGCTGCTGACGGCCACCGGCGAGTTCGGCAAAACCCCGGCCATGCAGCTGAACCAGGTTTCCAGTGATTTGCTGTTCAAGGTCAAGGCCGATGGTGCCGCCGACTTCACCAACGTTTCCACGGTGAAGGGCTGGGCCAGCGAGATGAGCCGCTTTGGCTTGCAACTGATGAAACCGGCAGACCGCGACATGCTGGTGGAAAAAGTGCTGGCCGCCTACGGCCAGCGCGGCAGTGGTTCGTTCAAGGTCGCGCCGCCCGTGGGCAATGGCGATTTTGTCAGCACCGTCGACGGGCGCACGGAAAACCTGGTCAACCTGCCAGGGCCGGTGGGCGTGGCGACCCTGACCAGCCTGGCGGGCGGTATCTCGCAGAATGTGTACAGCTTCACCCTGGAAAAGGACCGCAACCAGAGCTTTGTGTGCATTTCCAACGACACGGTGGAAACGTCGCGCTTCGAGTTCCCGGCCCAGGTCAACGTGCTGGCGATCCCCAAGCCTGTGAAGGTGCACGATGGCAATGTCGACTACAGCGCGCGTTACACCCAGGATGGCAATGCGGTGGTGGTGGAGCGGCATTTCAAGTTCAGCCGACCGGATGTGGTTTGCACGCCAGAAGACTTCACGGCCATGAAACCGGCCCTGGAGGCGATGATTCGCGACCTGCAGAGCCAGATCATCGTGCAGGCGGGGTAAATGGAAGAGGTGCAATTCGCCCTCACCATTTGCCCAGTGCCTGGTCTGTGACCCAGTCTATGAACGCCCGCACCTGCGGGCGTTTCAGTGCTTGCTGGTGGGCCACGGCATAGTAGGCGAACCGCGCCGGCCATGGCCTGTCCACCGCTACCACCAGCCTGCCGCTGCGCAGGTCTTCTTGCGCGTGGTGGTCCTGCACCAGCGCAATACCTTGCCCAGCCAGCGCCGCACGCAACAGCAGCAGGTCTTCATCGAAGCTCGGGCCGCGGCTGCAGCGGCCATCCACGGTGCAACCATGCGCCTGCAGCCACAAGGGCCAGTCGGCACGTTCGCCATCTTGCAGCAACGGATAATACAGGCAGTCCGCGGGGGCTTCGATCGCTGGCCCGCTGGCCAGCAGCGCAGGGCTTGCCACCGGCAACAGCACAGGTGCCATCAGGGCGATGCTCTGCAGCCCAGGGTAATGCCCCAGGCCATGACGCAGCGCCACATCGACGCGGTCGCGTTGCAAGTCCACCAGCTTCGCTGACGCCTCTACCCGCACCTCGATGTCCGGGTGGCGGGCATTGAAATCGCCCAGGCGCGGTACCAGCCAGGTCGCGGCGAAGGCAGGCACGGTGCTGACGGTCAGGGTGGGCGTGCGGGCCACGGTTTGCAGTTCGGCCAAGGCGCTTTCGATCTGCCCGAAGCCGCGTGACAAGCCCGGATACAGCGTGGTGCCGGCGTCGGTCAGTTGCACGCCCTGTCGGGTGCGTACCAGCAGCGTGACGCCCAGGCGCTCCTCGAGCAGGCGTATCTGCTGGCTAATCGCGCCCGGCGTCACCCCCATATGCTCGGCGGCGGCTTTCAAGGTGCCAAGACGTGCTGTTTCGGTGAACGCGCGCAAGGCAAGCAAGGGCAAGACGGCGCCCATGGGCTGCTCCTGTGTTTAGAAAATCTAAAGTTATATGGCAGAACATATCGTTTCTTATTCCAACCAGTGGTGAATAGGATAACGCTCGGATCAACTGCCAAACATTAGTTTTTCTGAGGGATTGATAGAATGTCCGTTTACGATCCGACGTTGTCGGCTGTTACTCGCGGCGCCGATGCCAGCGCGTTTGCCAACCACCCCGGTTACTGCCGTATGTTCGCCCCCCAGCGGCTGACGCTGGGCGTGTTCCTGCCATTGCGCGCCTACCAGGGCGACATGCGTGTATTGCTGGGCCAGGCTGAACAGGTGCGGGCCATTGACCGGCTGGGCTTCGCTGCCGTGTGGGTGCGCGACGTGCCATTGTTCGACCCATCGTTCGGTGATGCTGGGCAGGTGTTCGACCCATTCGCCTACCTGGCCTTCCTGGCCGCTCAGACCCAACGCGTAGCACTGGCCACCGGTAGTGCCATTTTCACCTTGCGTCACCCCATCGACCTGGCAAAAGCAGCGGCGACACTGGACTGCCTGTCGGGCGGGCGGCTGGTGCTGGGTATTGCCTCGGGTGACCGCGCCGTTGAGTTCCCCGCTTATGGCCTGGCCCATGAAGCGCGCGGCGAGCGTTTTGCCCTGGCGGTGGACTATGTGCGCCGATTGCTGGCGGGGCACACGTCGATCGACTCGCCTCTGGGGTTGGTGCGCGATGCCCAGCTGTTGCCCAGGCCGCTGAGTGGGCGTATTCCGTTGGTGGTTACCGGCCGTTCGCAACAAAGCCTGGAGTGGCTGGGCGAGTATGCCGACGGCTGGCTGAGCTACCCGGACGCCACCCACGATGCCATGGGGCGCACGCGCCTGGCCGAGAAGGTCCGCGCCTGGCGTGCCGCAATCCCTGGCGGCGGCTTCCGCCCGCACATGACCAACGAGTGGATTGACCTGGTCGATGACCCGCATTTTCCACTCACACCCGTGCAGGGTGGCTACGTGTTGAAAACCGGGCGTCAGGGGCTGATCGACTTGCTAGGCGAGTGGCAGGCGGCAGGGGTCAACCATGCCGCGCTAGGCATTCACAAGGCGCAACGGCCTGTGGCAGACATCCTCCAGGAGCTGGCGCAAGAGGTGCTACCGCTATTCCCCAGCCTGCCGGGGCCGCAGCCAATGTGTCAGGACTGGTAGATGCCCGGCGGGCTGGGCGCTGAGTCGCAGACCGGTCAGAAATCCCAGCGGGTGGTGACCATCAGGTTGCGTGGTTCGCCATAGTAGGTCGTATCGAAGTTGCCCAGCCCGGTCAGGTAGACCTTGTCGAACACGTTGTTGGCGTTGACCGTAAAACTCAGGTGCTCGTTGTACTGGTAGCGGGCCATCAAGTCGACCAGGGTGTAGCCGCCTTGCTTGATGCGGGTGTAGTCATTGGCGACCGGGCTGTAGATGTTGCCATAGAAGCCGCTTTGCCACCTCAGCCCGCCGCCTACGGTCACCGGATCGAGTACACCAGGCAGGCGGTAGGTATTGAACAGCCGCACTACGTGTTCAGGCTTGGTGGTTGCCAACGGAAAACCGAATATCCGCTGGTCGTCGGCATCGCGGGTACGGGCATAGGTATAGCCGGCGGTGATGTTCCAGCCGGGCGCCAGTTCGCCGGCCAGTTCCAGTTCGACACCTTTGGTGGTTGCACCGTCGATAGCTTTGTAGATGCCTTCATTGGTTACCGGGTTGGTGCCGACGTTGGAGGCGACGTTGTCTTGCTCGATGCGGAAGAACGCCAGGGTGCCGTTCAGCCGGCCATCGAACCAGGCGGCCTTGAAACCTGCTTCGTAACCATCGCCTTCCACCGGTGCCAAGGTCGCGCCGTTGATGTCCTTGTACACTTGCGGCTGGTAAATGGAGGTGTAGCTGGCATAGGCCGAGTAGGTGTCGTCCAGGTCGTAGACCACGCCCGCGTAGGGGGTGACCACACCGTGTTCCTTGTAGCTCGCGTGGGTGTCGCTCAGCGAAGACGTTGGGTAATAGTCTTCATCATCGTTGTACTTGAAGGTGCTGACGCGGGTGCCAAGGATGACCGAAAGCTTGTCGGTCGGCCGCAGGCGGGTGGCCACATAGGCGCCGTTCTGGCTTTGCGTGGTGGTGTAGTCGCCGTTTTTCGGGAAGTGCTGCTCGGGCAGTTTGCCGTTCCAGTCGAAGATGGAACCGGGCACCCTCTCGAATGCGCTGCCGTCGTAGGTATCACCGGTCTGCCGCGAATGCGAGGTCATGAAGCCTGCCACCAGGTCATGCTCGCGGCCGAACAGGGTGAACGGCCCGGATACATTCAAGTCTGCGGTGTTTTGCACGCGATGGCCTTCCCAGCGCCCCCAATACAGGAACATCCCTTCGCCGGTGACCGGGTCCGGGTTGCCGCCGCTGGCAGAAGCCAGGCGTGTGTCGTGATCGCTGATCATGTGGTTGAGGCTGAATTTGACCTTCCAGTCATTGACCAGGGCCTGCTCCAGCGAGCTGAAGTAGGTGGTGGACTGGAAGTCGCGACGGCTCCAGTCGGCTGCCGGGTTGTATGCGCGCGAAAAGTCGGTGCGGCTGCCGTCGGAGAAGTACGTCGGGTTGCCGGTCCAGGACGACCCGCGCGGGGTAGTGGCCTGGTTGTCGATGCCGAATGTCAGCAGCGTGTCGGGTGTCAGGTCGGCTTCGACAATGCCGTAGTAGACGTCCTTTTTCTGCTTGTAGTGGTCCAGGTACGACTTGCGGTCCTGGTAGGCACCTACCAGGCGGCCGCGCACGCTACCGCTGTCGTTGAGCGAACCGGAAATGTCACCTTCGGTGCGGTAGTTGTCCCAGGAGCCGGCGCTGGCGGTGATCGACGCCTTGAAGTCGTGAGTGGGCTTCTTGCGCACCAGGTTGACCGTGGCAGATGGGTCGCCAGAGCCGGTCATCAGGCCGGTCGCGCCCTTGATGACTTCGATACGGTCATAGGCGGCCATGTCGACATGGGTTACGCCCTCGTCGTAGACCCCGTCATAGATGGTGTTGATGCCATCGTACTGGTAATTGGTGATGGCAAAGCCGCGTGCGGAGTACTCCATGCGTTCGCTGTCATAAGCCTGGACTGAAACCCCGGGCGTGTTGCGCAGCACGTCGCCGATGTCTTGCGAGCCGTGGTCGTCCATGACCTGGCGAGTGATCACGCTGACCGACTGCGGTGTCTCACGCAGGGTCAGTGGCAGCTTGGTTGCAGTGGTAGAACCACCGGTGGTGTACGCACCGGTACCCTCGGTGACGTTACCCAGCCCCAGGGCATCGACGCGGCTGGGTGCCAACTCCACCACATCGCCCTCGCCGGTGTTCAACAGCAGCGAATAGCGCCCGTCACTTTCCTGTATGGCTTGCAACCCGGTACCGCCCAGCAGCATTCGCAAGGCCTGCTCTACGCCATAGCGCCCGTCGAGTGCCGGCGAACGTTTACCGCGCGTCAAGTGCGTGTCGAACGACAGCACGATGCCGGACTGCGCAGCGAACTGAGTCAGTGTTTCGCCTAAGTCACCCTGCGGCAGGTGGTAATCATGGGCTTGGCTGGCACAGGCGGCGCCGGGCCCACCGAGCAGGGCAGCCAGCATCAGGCAGGTGCGCAGGCCTGGCGCAGTGAAAGGCCTGGGGTTGAAGCGGCGGGTCATGTTTGCGTTTCTCATGTAGGTAAGTGTCGGGTTACCTATGAGTCGGATAAGCCGCAGCAAAGTGATCAGGTAGGGCGAGTTTATTTACACCGCCGTGACCGTTACCCAGTAGCGTGTGCGCGCTTGCACCTGCACCGGCAGGGACGTGGCCAGTGCCCGCAGAATCTGGTCGGTATCACTCAGCTTGTAGGTGCCGCTGATGCGTAGGCCTGCCACCGACTGCGCGCAGCGCAGCCAGCCCGGGCGGTAGCGTGAAAGGTTGGCGATGAACGTGTCCAGGCGCTGATCGTTGGCAATCAGCAAACCCTGGCCCCAGGCATCAGCTGCCAGCGCGACAGCTTCCACCGAGGAGAAGCCCTGTTCGTTGAACTGGCAACGCTGGCCGCTCGCTAGCTGAAGGGTTTGGCCCGAAGCCAGCTTCACCTGTGCCTGCTGGGCGAACACCTCAAGGCTGCTGCTGTCTTCGAACAGCCGCACGGCAAAGCGGCTTTCGCCGGCCTCGATGGTGCCGTTACGGGTAACGACTTTACAGGTCTGGCGTGCCGGCACCGTTACCATCAACTCACCTTGGCGCAGGCGCAGCCACGGCGCTTCGCGCAGGTCACCTACATCCGCTGCCGAGGCAGTGTTGAGGACCACCGCAGTGCCATTGTTCAGCAGTAGCGAACGCTGTTCGCCTACGCCGGTACGCACGTCTGCCAGCCACGCAGACTGCTTCACCTCCCGGTAGCCACCCAGGCTCAGAGCACCGCCGCCCAGAAGCACCAAGCCGGCCTTGACCACCCGCCGCCGGCTGGCGTGCCGGCCGTGTGCCGCCAGCGCCAGCACGCGTGCCGAAGCGGGGTTTTCGCTTGCTGCCATGCGCGTTTGCAGCCGCTCGGCCTGCTGCCAGGCCCAGCTATTGACGGGTGTCGCATTCAGCCACAGCTGCCAGGCTGAATAGTCACTGGCCTGCACGTCACCGCTGTTGAGCTGGCTGAACCAGTGCGCAGCCTGGCGCAACGAAGCCCGCTGCTCGGCATCCAGGTGCACGCTCACAGGCCTAGGCCAAGGCTGTAGATCATGCAGTGCTCGGCCGCTTTGGCAACGTAACGGCGCACACTGACTTCGGAAATGCCCAGCTGCGCGGCGATTTGCTTGTAGGGCATGCCATCGATCTGCGAAAGCAGAAATGCCTCGCGCACCTTTGGCCCGAGCGAGGCCAGCATGGCGTCGAGTTCGAACAGGGTTTGCAGCAGGGCCAGGCGTTGCTCGGGGGAGATGTCCAGTGCTTCGGGTTGCTCGGCGAGCACCTGCAGCCAGGCCCGTTCCAGGTGCACGCGGCGCAGGTGGTCGATCATCAGACGGCGTGCGATGGTTGCCAGGTAACCTTTGGGTTCGCGCACGGCTTCGAGTTTTACCGCAGCGTCGGCGGCAGACATGACGCGCACGAACACATCCTGAACGAGGTCTGCGGCCAGGTGGCTGCAGTTGACTCGCGGTTTAAGCCAGTTATGCAGCCATTTGCTCTGGGCCCGGTATAGCTGGCTGACTTGAGAGGTGAACGCTACGTCCGGGGTGCTCATCCATGCCGCCTGAAAATGCTTGCAAATGTTAATGGTTCGCATTTTAGGCAGAGTGTTTCAGGCTTTGCAATCACTGCTCCTGTGCCGGCAAGTCAGCTCAGGCTGAGGTGGCGCGCTCGGCAGGGTCTGCTCCGCGCGCCGGGTTGTGCTTGTTTCTGCGGGTAAACAGCAGACGTATCAGGGTATTCCAGCAATAGGCCACCAGCACCCCACCAGCGAGTGCCAGGGCCACCTCGAACAGCGGGTGCCTGGACACATGGTCCGCCACGGACTGGAACTGGAAATGCGTCAGGTAGATAAACAAGGTTGACGAGGCGATCACGGCGCCTGCCCGGGCAACCAGGGCCGGGACCGGCACCGAGCGAAACCAGATCAGCGCCAGCATCGCCGGCAGGGCGATGTCGACATAGCGCGTGAACGCTTCCCAGCCAACACCGGCCACCGCCATCAGGTCCAGCTCGCCGACCACCAGCACGGCTACTGCGCTGGCCACCCATTTACGTGCGGTGGTGTCGGCGTGGTGCACGGCCATGCCCAGCACCATCACCGCCAGGAAGTGCTGCGGTACCCGGTGGAGCAGGGCACTGGCGTCGAATACGAACTGGTTGATGAGCACATCCAGCGCCACCAGCGCACAGGCCGAGATGATCAGGCAGCGGAACGGGTCGGCCACGACGACCCGGCGCACGCGCCTGATCGACAGCAGCAGGCCAATGATCACGATCATCTGCACCAGCACTTCGATGTACCAGTAGTTGAACAGGCTGACCTCGCTGGCCGGGAACCAGTTGGACACCAGCAGCAGCGATTGCCAGTGCAACCGGTCGAACACCAGCTGGATCAGTGCTGTGTACAACAGCGTCGGCACCACGATGGCTGCCAGTGACCTGAGCAAGGTGCGCGCATCGCCCCGCTCTTCGATGGCCTTGAGCTGGAAGCGCGCCAGGCTGATGCCGGAGACCAGAAACAGTACCGAGGTTTCGCCGACGATCAGCCAGTGGTCGAACTCGCTGAGGTGGCCGACCACGATCAGGATGATGGCGAGCATCCGCACGAAGACTGGCATTTCCATCACCCGCCACACACCCTTGGGCGGCGCACTCAATTCGGCGAGCTGGCACACCGGCAGGGTTTCCCAGCGCTCTGGCAGGTGGCCTATGAGTTCCTCCAGTACCCGCGAGGCTTGCACGAACGACAGCGAGTCGCCGCCCAGTTCGACAAAGCTCAACCTGGCGTCCAGGCGCGGCACCTGGAGAATGCGTGCCCAGGCCGTGCTGAGCTTTTCGGCCAGCGGGGACAGCGCTTGGTTGGCACCGTCGTCGAAGGGGGCGGGCAGGGCGCGTTTGTCGACCTTGCCGTTGGGCGTGAGCGGCAGGGCATCCAGGAACACGAACAGCGCCGGCACCATATAGTCCGGCAACTGGCCGGCGAGCGCCTGGCGCAGCTCGTCAGCCCGGGTAGCCTGCTGTGCGACGCAATAGGCAACCAGGCGGGTCGCCCCGCCATCCTGGTTGGCCACCACCACGCATTGCCCGATGTGTGGTTGACGGGTGATGGCGTTCTCGATTTCCGCCAGCTCGATGCGATGGCCGCGGATTTTCACCTGGCTGTCACCGCGCCCCAGAAAACTGGCGCTGCCATCGGCCAGGTAGGCGCCCAGGTCACCGGTGCGATAACAGCGGTCGCTTGCACTGCCGGTGAACGGGTTGGCGATGAACTTGGCCTCGGTCAATGCCGGGTCGTTCCAGTAGCCCAGCGACAGGTACGGGCTGCGGATCAGGATTTCGCCGGTTTCACCTTCGCTGACCAACTGGTTGGCCGGGTTGACCACCAGCAACTGCGCATCGGCAATGCCTTTGCCCAAGGGTACGCGGGCATCGACCGCCTCCGGTTCGAGGGTATGGAAAGCCATGGCTTGCGGGGTTTCGGTGGTGCCGTAGAAGTTCACATTGACGGCATTCGGTGCGATGGCGCGCACCTGCTGGTACTGCGCCGGGCTGAGCGCATCACCGCCCCAGAACAGGTAGCGCAGTTGGCCGAGCACCTGGCTATTCATGTGTGCGCCGGTTTCGATCAGTTTGCCCAGTGGTGGGGTGAGGTGGATCACGCTCACGCCGTGCTGGTGAATCCAGCTGGCCAGCCGTGAGGGGTCGGTCAAGGTCGACTGGGCCGGGCAGGCGAGGGTCGCGCCGATCGACAGTGGCGTGAACACGTCGCGGTACACCGGGTCATGACCCAGGCCGGAAAGCAGCGAGAAGGTGTCAGCTTGGGTGAAGCCATGCTGTTGCACATGCCAGTCGATGAAGTGCACCAACGGCGCGTGGTGGGTGACGATGCCCTTGGGCTCGCCGGTGCTGCCCGAGGTGAAGGTGATGTAGGCCGGTTGCTCGGGGCTGACAGCGGGCAGCGCGACAGGTTGGCGAGGGAAGGCTTGCTGTGCTGCAGTGGGGGCTTCTGGCACCGCAGCGACAATGAACTGGCCGGCGTCCACGGTTGCCTCGCCGCAGCGCAGGACCACGGCAGGCTTCAGGGTGCTGACGATTTGCTTGATGCGCACGGCGGGGTTGGCGGCGTCGGCCACGGTGAAGGCCAGGCCGGCGCGCAGGCAGCCGAGCATGGCGTACACCAGCGCAGCGCCTCGGCTGGCGACGATGACCACACGATCGGCGCCGCTGGCAGCGTTTTCTACCAAAAATGCGGCAATGCCCTGACTGATCTGCTCCAGTTGGGTGTAGCTGCAGGTGGTGTGCTGGGCAATGATGGCAGTGGCATCCGGGCAGCGGCTGGCTTGCTTGAGAAAAGCCTGATGAATCGGCTGCTCGGCACGGTACTCCAGGCGCAGCGTCGGGTTCGGGCGCAGGTCCGGCATGATGGGTGAAGGCTCCGCATGAACGTTGGGGCTGGCTGGTAGCACAACGCTAGTGCAGGGTGGCCGATGGCGCCAATGATTGGAGGCTGCCTTGCGATAGCCGGGTTGGCACGACACTGATTTCGCAGCCAGTCCGATTGCCTTGTGGGAGCGGGATTACCCGCGAAGAATCCAACGCGGTGCCTGGCACCGGCTGTGCCGGTGTTCGCGGGTAAACCCGCTCCCACAGAGTGGACTGCCCCTGCTAAATCAATCGGTACTTGTTTGCAAAGCCCGAGGCCGCTGGCTGCGCTGTTCATCATCGGCGCTGGCCGCCGCCTGCAGGCAAAAATCGAACACCACCCGCGCCACTCCGTCCGCAAGCTGTTCAACCTCACCCACCAGCCCGTCACGGGTGGCATGGGCAAAGTCATCCCACAAATATTCGTCCCCCGCCAGGTTGATCTGCGTGGTCAGGTGCCGATACCCCGGTGCGCTGATGAAAAAGTGGATATGCGCGGGCCGCTGGCCATGGCGGCCCAACTGGTCCAGGCAGGCTTGGGTCGGCCCGTCGGCCGGGCAGCCATAGCCGCTGGGTACGATGCTGCGGGCGCGATAGCGGCCCTGGGCATCCGTGCGGATACGCCGGCGCAGGTTGTACTCGGCCTGGCTGGTGTCGAAGTAGGAGTACAGCCCCTGGGTATTGGCGTGCCACACATCGACGATGGCCCCGGCCAGCGGTTTGCCGTGCACGTCCAGCACCTGGCCTTCGAGCAGCATTGGCTGGCCCAGGTCGTGGCCATCGTCCAGCCGAGCTTCGCCTTCGCACAGCGGCGCGCCAGCCACGTACAACGGGCCTTCGATGGTGCGCGGTGTACCGCCGGCATAGCCGGCCTGGCTATCGCGGGCATCGCTGAGCAGGTCGAGGAAGTGCTCCAGGCCAAGCCCCGCCATCAGCAGGCCCGCTTCGTTGCGCCCGCCCAGGCGATTGAGGTAGTCCACCGCTAGCCAGAATTCGTCGTCGCTGATCGCCAGGTCTTCGATCAGCCTGGCGCTGTCCTGCAGGATGCGCAGCACGACCTGCTTCAGGCGTGGGTTGCCCTGGTCGTTGCCAATGCCTGCGGCCTTGGCGAAAAAGGCCTGCACGTCGGGGGAATGGGATATCGCTACAGTCATGGTTGCCTCACCGGTCGTTGTTGTTATTGCGGTGCAAAGGCTTGAGCAAATGCAATGCCAGGTTGGTAACACGCTGAAATCAGGCAGTTTTGTTGTTCAGGCGGGGGTGAAAGCGGGCGCAGGCTCGATCATTTGATCAACCTGCGCCAGTGTCATTGCGCAAATGCTCAAGGCTTGTCGGGGGCTTTCTTCAGCCGATAGGCAAGGGCAGGGCGGGTTACGCCGAGCAGGCGCGCGGCTTCAGAAACATTCTGCCCGCAGCGCTGCATGGCTTCCTGCATCAGCGCGTCTTCGACGGCATCCAGGCCAGTACCGCTGTCGAGAATCTGCGCCACCCAGCCAGGCGCAGCCTGGTCACTGGCCGCGACCAGCCGGCCATCGCTACCCAGGCCGATGCTGTCGATAGCCGGCGGCTCATGCGGGAACAGCGCGTCCAGGCCGATGCTCTGGTTCTCGTCGGTGATGATCACGCCGCGCTCCATCAGGTTTTCCAGCTCGCGGATGTTGCCTGGCCAGTCGTATTGCAAGCACACCTGCAGCGCTCGGTCGCTCAGGCCACGGGTTTTCTTGCCGTAGCTTTGGTGCAGGCGGCCGAGAAAGTGTTCGATCAGCAGCGGGATGTCTTCGCGGCGCTCACGCAGCGCCGGGATGTGCACCGGGAACACGTTCAGCCGGTAGAACAGGTCGGCACGGAAACGCCCGTCCTTGACCGCTTGTTCGAGGTTCTCGTGGGTGGCAGCGATCACCCGCACGTCCACCGGCCGCGTACGGCTGTCGCCCACCCGCTCCAGTTCGCCCTCCTGCAGCACGCGCAGCAGGCTGGCCTGGGCTCGCGGGGTTAACTCGACGATCTCGTCCAGGAACAGCGTGCCGCCGTTGGCCCGCTCGAAGCGCCCCATGCGAGCCTGCTGGGCGCCGGTGTAGGCGCCTTTCTCGACGCCGAACAGCTCGGCTTCGATCAGGTCTGGCGGGATGGTCGCGCAGTTCAGCGCGACGAATGCCGCGCCGGCACGCTCACTGCGCAGGTGCAGGCTGCGGGCGATCACTTCCTTGCCCACCCCGGTTTCACCCAGCAGCAATACCGAGGCCTTGCCTGGGGCGACCTTGTCGGTGAGCGCGCAGCAGCGCCGGTACACCGCCGACTGGCCAATGCCGTAGAACTGCCCCGACTCGTATTGCAGGCGCTGGCGCAGGTTGGCCACTTGCACTTGCAGCGATTGCAGCTCGTCGATCACCGGGTCGCTCTGGAAGTAGCGCAAGAAGGTTTCGGCATCGTCCCATTGCTCCACCGGCTTGCCGATGATGCGGCACTCGCTACCACCGCAGCCACGGCAGCTGACTTCCTTGTACAGCACCTGACGGCCAAGGAAGAACGAGCTGTAGCTGATGGCATAGCCCAGCAGCATCCAGCACACCGGCTGCTCGGAATGCAGGCCTTCTGACTGGCAGTTTTCCACCTCGAAGGAATCCTGCCACTCGATGTCGGCGTAGAAGTGGCCGTTGTCCAGGTCGATTTCCAGTTGCTGCGGGCGCACCTTGACCATGCCTTTGAGCGAGTGCAACTGCGGGCCGATGAAGAACATTTCCACCGGGTTGCCGTTGGGCCGCAGCTTGCGGGCAAGCTCGGCGTCCTTCAGGCCTGACTGGTAGCCCAGGCGTAGGAAGAAGCCTTTGGCCCGTTCTTCGCCGAGCATTTCGATCAGCTCGCGACGCATGCTGGCCATGGTCGCAGCTTGCACCAGCAGCATGCGTTGTTCGTCCAGCCAGATCTTGCCTTCGGTGCCTTCGAACCGTACCCGCTCGGTCAGGTCTTTCAGCGCCGGTGCAGGTTCAGGCGCCCTGTACTGGGTAATCATTCGCTTGCGCCCCTTGCTTGTAGTTGTATGGGGATTTGGCGTGCACCCGCTCAGGCTGGGCGGGTTTATCGGTCACGCCGAAACGACCTCGGTGTTGCAGGCAAGGCCCGGGTCGCTCTCTTTTCTAAACCGCCTGAAAGCCGCGCAAAAGTCAATCGCTGGCCGCATTGGCCATTTGCTCCATCCGCCTTGGCCCGATTGAGCAAATGATCAAACGGGCAGGCTTCTGTGCGCGGGCAGGGCCACGTCCGGTTAGCGTCAGTAGAAATTAAAACTCATAAAAAACAATGAGTTGAATGAATTTTTATTTGATTTGAAAGTGCCTGGCACAGCCGTTGCTCTAGCCCTTGGCACGTCCAGCCGGAGCACCAGCGCATGACCTCAGCCACCCCTTCTTTCGAACAGATGCCGCGCTACGTCCGCGTACGCAGCGAACCGGATGCGGCCTTTGTCGAGTTCGACTTCGCCATCGGTTACCCGGACCTGTTCGTCGAACTGGTCCTGCCGCGCACTGCCTTCGCCAGCTTCTGCGCCAGCAACCGAGTGCGCCACATGGATGCCGCGATGGCCGCTGCCGTCGATGCCGACATGCAGAAGTGGCGCTATGGCGAAAGCCGCGACGCGGACGAGTGAAGCGCCGCTTGCCGGCGCATTGCATCCCCACAACAACAAGTACAGGACGCCTTGCATGAGTATCGAGATCAAGACGGCCACGGTCGAGCCGATCCGCCAGACCTTCAGCCACACCCGCCGCCGTTTCGGTGACAAGCCGGCCAGCCGTTATCAGGAAGCCAGCTTCGACATCGAAGCCGCCAGCAACTTCCACTACCGCCCGCTGTGGCAGCCCGACAAGCTGCTCAACGACCCCAGCCGCACTGCCGTGCAAATGGCCGACTGGTACGCCGTCAGCGACCCGCGCCAGTATTACTACGGCACCTACGTGCAGGCCCGGGCCCGCATGCAGGAAAACGCCGAGCACAGTTTTGCCTTCTGCGAAAAACGCGAACTGCTGGCCAGCCTGTCTGCCGAAACCCGCGCCCTGATCGCGCGCCTGTTGCTACCGCTGCGCCATGCCGAACTGGGCGCCAACATGAACAACAGTGGCATTGCCGCCGACGCGTTCGGCACCAGCGTCACCCAGATGCACATGTTCCACGCCATGGACCGCCTGGCCATTGCCCAATATCTGTCGCGCATGGGGCTGTTGCTGGAGGACGACGGCCTGGCACTGCTGGCCGAAGCCAAGCAGCGCTGGCTGGACGAGCCAGCCTGGCAAGGGCTGCGCCGTTACGTGGAGGACAGCCTGGTGCTGCGCGATTGGTTCGAACTGAGCCTGGCGCAGAACCTGGTCAGCGATGGCCTGCTGTACCCGCTGTTGTTCGAGCACTTCGACGCGCAACTGGTGGCCGCCGGGGCAGGGCAGCTGGGCATGCTCACCGAGTTCATGCGCCTGTGGTTCGCCGAGAGCCAGCGCTGGGTCGATGCCCTGGTCAAGACCGTGGTTGCCGAAAGCCCGCACAACCGTCAGTTGATCGAGGGCTGGGTCAGCCAATGGCGCGGCCGCGCCGTGCAAGCGCTGCTGCCACTGGCCGAGGCCGGCCCCGGCCGCGACGCGCTGGATGCCTGTGACAGTGCCTTCGGCGCACGCCTGAAAAAACTCGGCCTCAGTGGAGATGCCGCATGACTTCCCTCGTTTATATCGCCTTCCAGGACAACGACAGCGCCCGCTACATCGTCGAGGCCATCACCCAGGACAACCCCCATGCCCAGGTGCAGCACCAGCCGGCGATGATCCGCGTGCAGGCCGAAGGGCGCCTGGAAATTCACCGCGCCACGGTGGAAGACAAGCTTGGCCGTGAATGGGACGTGCAGGAAATGCTGATCGACGTGATCACCCTCGGCGGCAACGTCGAGGAAGACGAAGACTGCTTCGCCCTGCACTGGAACTGATCCGCACAACGACAAGAACAAGGGAGACCACCATGGCCGCCAAGCGCCTCAACCAGAAAGACAAGTACCGCTGCCTGACCCGTGACCTGGGCTGGGAGCCGAGCTACCAGAGCAAGGAAGACATCTACCCCTACGAGCGGTTCGAAGGCATCAAGATCACCGACTGGGACAAGTGGGAAGATCCGTTCCGCCTGACCATGGACGCCTACTGGAAGTACCAGGCCGAAAAAGAAAAGAAGCTGTACGCCATCTTCGATGCCTTTGCCCAGAACAACGGCCACCAGAACATTTCCGACGCCCGTTATGTCAACGCCCTGAAGTTGTTCCTGAGTGGCGTCACACCCCTGGAGTACCAGGCCTATCAGGGCTTTGCCCGGGTTGGCCGGCACTTTGGCGGTGCCGGCGCACGGGTGGCCTGCCAGATGCAGGCCATCGACGAGCTGCGCCACGTGCAGACCCAGGTGCACGCCATGAGCCACTACAACAAGCACTTCAACGGCCTGCATGACTTTGCCCACATGCACGACCGGGTGTGGTTCCTGTCGGTGCCCAAGTCGTTCTTCGAGGATGCCCGCACGGCGGGCCCGTTCGAGTTCCTTACCGCCATTTCGTTCTCGTTCGAGTACGTGCTGACCAACCTGCTGTTCGTGCCATTCATGTCGGGTGCGGCATTCAACGGCGACATGGCCACGGTCACCTTCGGTTTCTCGGCGCAGTCCGATGAAGCCCGGCACATGACCCTGGGCCTGGAGGTGATCAAGTTCCTGCTTGAGCAGCACGAGGACAACGTGCCTATCGTGCAACGCTGGATCGACAAGTGGTTCTGGCGCGGCTACCGGCTGCTGACCTTGGTCGGCATGATGATGGACTACATGCTGCCAAACAAAGTGATGTCCTGGGCCGAAGCCTGGGAGGTGTATTTCGAGGAGGCCGGCGGCGCGCTGTTCAAGGACCTGGAACGCTATGGCATTCGCCCGCCGAAATACGTCGAGCAGACCACCATCGGCAAAGAGCACATCAGCCACCAGGCCTGGTCGATCTTCTACCAGTACAGCCAGGCCACCAACTTCCACACCTGGATCCCTACCGACGAAGAACTGGACTGGCTGTCGGCCAAGTACCCGGACACCTTCGACCGCTACTACCGCCCGCGCTACGAGCATTGGCGCGAATTGCAGGCGCGCGGTGAGCGCTTCTACAACCCGACGCTGCCGATGCTGTGCCAGATCTGCCAGATCCCGCTGGCCTTCACCGAGCCGGATGCGCCGACGCAATTGAGCCACCGTAGCCTGGTGCACGAGGGCGAGCGCTACCACTTCTGCTCCGATGGTTGCTGCGACATCTTCGCCTTCGAGCCGGACAAGTACGTGCAGGCCTGGTTGCCGGTGCACCAGATCCTGCAGGGCAACTGCGGGGGCGGCGATGTCGAGTCGGTGGTGCGCGACTACTACAACATCACCCCCGGCCAGGACAACTTCGAGTACCAGGGCTCGCCCGAACAGCAGCGCTGGCAGGCGCTGCAGGGTGCCGAACGCAAGGTTGTCTGAAGTGCCGATCTGCCAGGGCGCGCTTGTTGCGCCCTGGTTTTCACAAGAACAAGAGGACCAACGCCATGCCCGTGACCGCCATCGGCCGCTACACCGCCCAACCCCTGGACTGCCAGGCCAATTTCCACGGCGCCCAGCTGGTGTACCTGTGCTGGGAAAACCACCTGCTGTTCTGCGCACCGTTCACCTTGCCGGTGGACCCGGCGCTGCCTTTTGCCGCCTTCATCGAACAGGTGGTCAAGCCGGCCATTGCCCTGCACCCGGATGCTGCACAGGTCGATTTTGCCGCCGCCCGCTGGCGCCTTGACGAGCAGCCGTTCACGCCTGATCTGGCCCGTGGCCTGGCCGCCAACGGGGTTGCCCACAAGAGCCTGCTGCACCTGCACACCCCCGGCCTCGAAGGCCTGGGCGGCAGCCACAACTGAGGAATGCCGCCATGAGCTATCAAGTCACCATCGAACCTACCGGTGAGCAGATCGAAGTGGAGGAGGGCCAGACCATCCTGGAAGCCGCCCTGCGCCAGGGCGTCTGGCTGCCGTTTGCCTGTGGCCACGGCACTTGTGCCACCTGCAAATGCCAGGTGCTGGAAGGCGAAGTCGACCTCGGCGCTGCATCGTCCTTCGCCCTGATGGACATGGAACGCGACGAGGGCAAGGTGCTGGCCTGCTGCGCCATCCCGCAGAGTGACCTGGTGATCGAGGCCGACATCGATGTCGACCCGGACTTCGCCGGCCTGCCGGTGCAGGACTACCGTGCGGTGGTCACCCAGCTGGTGGAACTGTCGCCGACCATTCGCGGCGTGCACCTCAAGCTCGACCGGCCGATGGCCTTCCAGGCCGGGCAGTACGTGAACTTGCAGCTGCTAGGTATCGAAGGCTCCCGTGCGTTTTCCCTGGCCAACCCGCCCCAGCAGGCCGACGAGGTGGAACTGCACGTGCGTCTGGTAGAAGGCGGCGTGGCCACCGGGTACATCCACCAGCAGCTCAAGGTGGGCGATGCGCTGGCGCTGTCGGGCCCTTACGGGCAGTTCTTCGTGCGCGGCTCACAGCCGGGTGACCTGATTTTCATCGCTGGCGGCTCGGGGCTTTCCAGCCCGCAGTCGATGATTCTCGACTTGCTGGCGCGTGGCGATACCCGGCGCATCACACTGTTCCAGGGCGCCCGTACCCGAGCTGAACTGTACAACCGCGAGTTGTTCGAGGCGCTGGCCGAGCGCCATGCCAACTTCAGCTACGTGCCTGCTCTTAGCCAGGCTGCTGAGGACGAGCAGTGGCAAGGTGTGCGCGGCTATGTGCACGACGCGGCCAGGCAGCATTTCGATGGCCGCTTCAACGGTCACAAGGCCTACCTGTGCGGCCCGCCACCGATGATCGATGCGGCCATCACCTGCCTGATGCAAGGCCGCCTGTTCGAACGCGACATCTTCATGGAGCGCTTCTACAGCGCTGCCGATGGTGCTGCCGAAGGCCAGCGTTCGGCCCTGTTCAAACGCATCTGAACACCTTCAAGCCCGGCGCCCCGAACGCGGGGGGCCGGCGTGCACCCGACCGATAACAACAACAAAGGTTGACCCGATGAACCCGACCCTAGCGAACCTGCTTCGCCTTGCCGTGTGTGCCTCGTTGTTCGGCGCCGCCAACTTGACCCATGCCACCGAAGGGGGTGGCACCTCGTATCCACTGGGGGCCGAGAACTACATGTCCGGCGCCATGCCGCCACCGGGCTTCTATGGCCAGCTGTTCGTCAACCACTATGAAGCAGACAACCTGCGTGGCAACGACGGGCGCAAACTGCCGGTGGACTTTCGCGTGCGGGCCAACGCCATCGTCCCCCGGCTGATCTGGGTGAGTGACTACACCCTGCTGGGCGGTAGCCTGGCGCTGCATGCCATCGTGCCGCTGGTGGACGTCAAGGTCTCGCTCAATGGCCAGTCACAGCACAACAGTGGCCTGGGTGACGTGATCTTCGGCCCGGCACTGGGCTTTCACCACAGCGACAAGTTCCACAGCATCCTGGCCTTCGACATGATTGCCCCCACCGGCCGCTACGACAAAAACGACCTGGCCAACCCAGGGCGCAACTACTGGGTGTTCGAGCCGGTGTATGCGATGAGCTATGTCGACCCGGCGGGGCTCAACCTGGATGCCAAGGTGATGTACGACTTCAACCGGCGCAACCCAGCCACCGATTACCGCTCGGGGCAGGAATTTCATGTGGATTATGCCGTGGGGTGGGGGCTTGGGAATGGTTGGGTGCTGGGGGTAGGGGGGTACTACTACCGGCAGACGACTGACGACAACCTGGATGGCGAGCGCATCGAAGACAACAAAGGCCGCAGCTTTGCCATCGGGCCGTCGATCAAGTACAGCGGCAAGGATGGCTGGTTCGTGACGGCCAAGTGGTCAAAGGAAACCGAAGTGCGCAACCGCGCCCAAGGCGATGCCTACTGGTTGAAGTTGACCTTGCCCTTCTAAGCCTGCGTGGTCCCTGTAGGAGCGGCCTTGTGTCGCGATTGGGCTTGCGCAGCAGCCCCTCGGTTTCTGCCGCGCTGCAGAGCGTGCTGGGGCTGCTGCGCAGCCCGATCGCGACACAAGGCCGCTCCTACAAACAACGCAGGTCGCTGGGCGTCAGGCCACATCCACCAGCACAATCTCGCTGTCTTCGATGGCGGTCACGCGCAGTACTGCTTCCTGCTCGATTGCCACGCCGTCGCGCGCCTTGGCCCGCAACCCGTTGACCTCGACCAGCCCCTTGGCCGGCACCAGGTAACCCCGGCGTGCGGCATCGAAGAGGTATTCGGCGGTTTCACCCGCACGCAAGGTGGCCGCCACCAACCGTGCATCGGTGCGAATCTGCAGGCTGTCTTCATCACCGGCACGGCCGCTGGCCAAGGTCACGAAGCCTTCGCCACGTTCGCCTTTGGGGAACGGCCGGCTACCCCACTGCGGTGCTTCACCGGTGCGCTCCGGCACGATCCAGATCTGGAAAATGCGCGTATCGACGTCTTCCAGGTTGTACTCGCTGTGCACGATACCGGTGCCGGCACTCATCACCTGCACATCACCGGCTTCGGTACGGCCCTTGTTGCCCAGGCTGTCCTGGTGGCTGATCGCGCCTTCACGTACATAGGTGATGATTTCCATGTCGCGGTGCGGATGCGGCGGGAAGCCACTGCCGGCTGCAATCAGGTCGTCGTTCCATACCCGCAGGTTGCCCCAGTGCATGCGTGCCGGGTCGTAGTACTCGGCGAAGGAGAAGTGATGGTGGGCGTCAAGCCAGCCATGGTTGGCGTGGCCGAGGCTTTCGAAGGGTCGCAGTTGCAGCATGATCGTGCTCCTTGAAACAGTGGAATGACGCCATGATGCGCTAAAGAAACATCGAAAATAAGCGTAAATATCGGCTTAAAACAATCTATTTGTTGGATTGAATATGCTGCCAAGCGTTATGCGCCTCATCGCCTAATCCACTGATCTGCAAGCATTCGCTGGCGATTTTCCGTCGATGCGGCGAACATGCCCGTTGTTTTGATTTTCAACGGAGTGACCGTGGCCCACGAGCAACCCCAGGCCCTCGCCGACCTTACCCCTCCTGCCCAGTTGCCCTGGTTTCGCCGCCTGGTCGCCCGCCTGCTGGGGCGTGGCCTGACCCGCTTGCAGGCCCAGCACCGTGACTCCTGGTCCCTCGGCCACGCCACTGGCTATGAGGCTGGTCGCCAGGTGCTGGTGATTCGCGATTCGCGCCCCGACACAACCGCTGTGCCTGGCCAGGACGACAACCTGTTCGACGACTGGCGCCTGCCGTTGACAGCCGAGCTGAAGAAGCGCTTCAAGGCGGATGTCGCCCAGCGCCTGCCTACCGAGGCGCAGCCCAGCGCCGCGCAATGGAAGCTGATCTTCAGTGACACCCCTTCCACCTGCGTGGTGGCAGGCGCCGGGGCAGGCAAGTCCACATCGTTGGTGCTGCGCATCCTGCTGTTACGCCATTACCTGGGCTATGAGCTGGATGCAATGACCGTGGTGACCTTCACCCGCGAGTCGCGTAAGGACTTCATCAAGCGCCTGTTGCAGGTCTTCGCTCTGTGGCAGATCAACCTGCAACCGGTGCAGGCCCGCGAGCTGGTGCGCACCTTCCATTCGCGCATCCTGCCGCTGGTGCGCAGCCTGCCAGGCTTCGGCCAGGTGCGAGCATTCGAAACACTGGGCAACGAGATGCCTGCAGGGCGTGAAGCCGAGGCTGACAGCAACCCGTTCGATCTGCGCCTGAACGACGCCCAGCGCCAGCAGCTTAACCAGTGCTACAGCAGCTTGCTGGGCGAGAGCCCGCGTTTTGCCGAGCTGGTAGGCCTGTTGCGCAGCGAAGCGTTGCAGCTCAAACCGCTGGACCCGAACAACCCCGACGTGCAGAAGCGCGCCCAGGTAACCCAATTGGCGGCCCAACGCGACGAAGAACTGTGCGACGTGATCGAGGACCTGTGGTTCGCTGCCGGTGCCTGGCCGATCAAGGGCATCGAACCCTGCCGCGAAACCGTCGACATCCGTGGCAGCCGCTTTCATGTGCATGGCCGTCTGCAAGGCCAGGGGCCGTTGGTGGTGCTGGGCTTCGACCCGGCGGAAAGCGCGCAGTACCAGCGCCCTGGCGCCAAGCTGGCAGCGCGTGCGGAGTGGGCGGTCAAGCGCACGCTGTTGCAGGCTTTCTGCGACAGGCCACTGATCTGGCTGGACAACTACGCCATGGCCCGGCGCCTGGCCGCATCGTTGGCAGGCGATGCGGTGGCTGGCCCCGGCTTCGAGTACAAGGTCAAGGGTGAATTGGCCCCGGCGCCACTGCTGGATGCATTCGTCAGCGCGGCCAACTTCATCGAGAACCTTGGCCTGGACGTTAACAACGCGGTGGCGGCCATGAGCTTCCCGTCCGGCGACAGTGATGCACGGTTCTTCGAAGCCCTGGCGCTGTATTGGAAAGCGCTGGAAATGCACCTGCTGGACCAGTCGCCGCCGGTGATGAGCTACAACCGCATGTTCGCGCTGTTCGGCGAAAACAACCCGGAAAACCTGCAACTGCTGCCCGACCCGTTGCTGCGGCCATTGGCGCACCTGATGATCGACGAGTTCCAGGATGTGTCGCCGCAGATCGTCAGTTGGCTGCGTGCCAGCCTCGCCGAAATCCGCCGACGCGGCCCGGCCATGCACACTGGGCGCCACGCCCAGCACTCGTCGCTGCTGTGCGTGGGTGACGACTGGCAGTCGATCTACGGCTGGCGTGGCAGTTCGCCCAAGTATTTCATGGAGTTCACCAAGGCCTTCCCGTCACCGGCCAACACGCGGGTGATGCTGGTGGACAACTATCGCTGCCAGCAGCAGGTGATCGACGCGGCCGAGCACCTGGTCAAAGGCACCCCGGCGATTGCCGGCAAGAAAGCCCGTGCCAGTGGCCCGGCGGCCGAGCTGCCCGGCTCGCCGGTCAAGGTGTTCGACCGTGACGAGGCCGCCTTGGGCGAAACGCTGATCGAGCATTACCAGCGCGGTGAGACGGTCATGATGCTGTACCGCAAAGGCAGCGACAGGGCCTTGATGGCCGAGCACCTGCAAGGCGTATTGCACGCCGACGCGGCGCTGCCGGCCGAACAGCGTCGGCTGCGCCAACTGACTTACCACAGTGCCAAGGGCCTGCAGGCCGATGCGGTGTTCATGCTGGGTGACTGCCAGTACCTGACCAGCTCGCCGTACAAGAATCAGGTGTATCGCCAAGCCGGCTTGGGCAAGGCTGGTGATGCGCAGCCGTTCGATACGGCGCAGAAGGAAGAGGTGCAACGCCTGGCCTATGTGGCGGTGACCCGCGCGGTGCAGCACTGCTACTGGCATGTGGAGGCCGCCAACGGCGATGCCGCGGTGGCCCCACGGGCGTCGAGCCAAGTGGATGGCAGACAGGCCTTTTTCGAAGACCTGCGCGGGCAGTAGGGCGCTATCTGTTCGGGTCTTGCAGGCGGGTAAGCGTTTCGAACAACGCTTCGCGCTGCTGCTCACGCCCGGCGTTCAGGCGCCGGCTGGCCAGGTCGTAAGCCTGGCTGCCAAGGTCCATTCTTTGCAATTGACCACTGCCGTCCAACGCTGGCGCGGGCAGCGCCTCGCCGATGGCTTGCAATACCGTACCATCCAGCGAAGTGACGGCTTCGTTTTCAGCGTCCAGGCAATAGTCCAGGTACTGCATGCCTTGGTACCACCGCTCATCCAGCGTGGCGAACTGGCTGGCGAAGTGCTGGGCAAGGTAACGTTGCCAGCTGGGCTGCCGCGCAACCCATGCCCTGCGCTCTGTGGCGGTTTGGTCGAATTGCCGGACGGCGTGTTCGACATTGCTTTCCACCCGTGTCGAAATCATCGCTTCGCGGCGATACAGCATGCCTTGGCTGGTTTCTGGAAAGTCGAGTGGCACTGCCAGTGACTGGCGCAAGGCCAGGCGTATTTCGATCAGGTCCGTCCCGCCAGTGAGCAGGGCGTTGTCACTCAGCTCGTCGAGGCTGTCCAGTGCAGGCACATCAAGCCTTGCGGGCTGTGCCTGGGCAGGTAGCCGCTCCAGCTCCAGCAAGCGTGCCTGGCGCGCCAGTCGAGCGAGCTGGATCCGTTCGCCCAGCGCGTTGACCATTTCCCGGCGATAGAGGGTTCTGAAAAAGTTGAACAGGTAGGCGGGGCGCTCTGCTTCCTGGGCCAGTTGGCTGAACACCTGTGCTTCAATTTCGAGGGCGCTGAACGCATCGGTACCGGCGTCGCCACAGGTGGGCGGGTAGTCTTGCGCGACATTGTCCAGATGGGTGCGCAGCGCCTCATCCTGCCCGGCCTGTTCGAGCAACCGCCAGACCTGGTTACTCAGCCCGCGCAAATCCTGCTCGGCTTGCTGCGAGCGAGTCACGCGTTCGATGACATCGCGTAAATGTCGGTTTGCATCGCCCTCGAATAATTCGTTCCAAAGCTGTGTCTGTTCTGGGCTGGCATCCACGAGCCAGAACTCCTCGCTGATATCCGACAGTTGATCGTCGCTGTGCACTTCGACGCCGGCCGCGCGTAGCCGGCGGTTGCTGTTGGCATCCAGGTCGTTTTCGTTGAAGTCCCACAAGGCATCGCGGTTTGCACGCAGGGCATCGGCAAAGGGGCTGGTCAGCAACTGGTTAAGGTCCGGCACCTCGGCGATCGGGTTGTAGCTCAGGCTGAGGTGGCGCAATTGCAGGTCGGCCTGCGCCATCAGTGATGTGAGGCCGCGCGGCCACTCATGCAGGCTGCAGTTGCGCAGTTGCAGGTTGGTCAGGCGGGTCAGACCGGTCAGGTCGGGGGCCTGACCCAGCGGGTTGTTGGTCAAGCGTAGGCCGCGCAATTGGTGCAGGCCGGTGAATCGTGCTGCCAAGGCATCACTCAGCGTAATGTGGTTGTACTCCAGATCAATGTATTCGAGGGGAAGCTGTGCAAGGGTCTGCAGGTCGGCTTCGCTTAGCTGCAGCCTGTTCAGACGCAGGCTCAGCCGGCGCAGGCGGGTCAGGCCGGTCAGGTGTTGGCGCATTCCGTCGGTCAGGCTGCCCAACTGGTTGTTGCCCAGGTCCAGCTCTTCCAGTTGCGGGGTGGACGCCAGTGCACGGAACAGGCCGTCGAAATCGAGCTCTGGGCTTTGCGCCAGGCGCAGGGTGCGCAACGAGGGGAAACTCTGGAAGAAGTCTGCAGGTATCTGACGGATGCCGATAGCGCGAATGTTCAGGGTGGTGATGTGATCGAAGCGCGCCGGCAGTGATGGCAGGGCGTCGACTTCCAGGCCCTGCAGTGTCAGGCTGTCGGGGTCGTCACGGCGCCAGGCGGCATTGAACAGGTCTCGCACCACGTTGCGTGCGTTGCGCTGGTTCTCGTTACCCTGGCTCGTCCAGTCACGCAGTGTGTTGTCGAGGCTGTTGCGCTCGGTTTCCAGCGCGCTGATCTGCGCCGCTACGTTACCGCGCTGGCGCATTTGGCCGAGCAAAGTATTGCGCTCGCTTGAACTCAGGCTGGGGTACAGTGCCCGCAATCGTCTATTTGCCGTATTGGTCCAAGGCAGCCTTCCACTGAGTGGGTAGCCAAGGCGGCCATCGGCCAGGCGCATTGGCGAACGGTAGCCCGGCCTGATGGGTTGCTGCCCGATCAGCCGTGCCGCATGCGCCCGGTTGGCAATCGCCACCTCATACCGTTGGTGAGGATCAAGCTCAGGGTGTTCGGCCTTGAGTGCGGCATCCAGCACTTCACTGTCGGCAGTGGCCAGGTCAGGGCGATACAGCCCCAGCAAGGCCCTGCTCAAGCGGGCATGTGCCTGAAGCCGCCGGGCCTCTTCGGCGACGCGCAAAGGCACCCTGCCTTGGGCCAGGCGTAGGCGCTCACTGGCGCAGGTCCTGGCCATGAGCTGCCGGATGGCGCGCCCCGGCAGCCCCGGAAACTGCCTGGCCAGGGGGTGGGCTCGTTCGGCAGGGCTGAGCTGATCCCGTGCGCTAAGGCGGTCGAGTGCATCGGCCAGCAAGGCAGGCGGTTGCTGTGCGGCAACCTGGGTTTGGCGAAGTTCGTCGCCTTGCACACCGGAGCTCGCTAGCGCTGCCTTCAGCGCTTCGTCAGTCAGGCCGTCACTGATTGGCCCTAAGCGGCGCAACAAATACAGGTCATCCCATTCCAGCGGCGTTTCATGTTCTGCGCGCCATGCGCCTGCACCGTATTCGCGCACTACCAGCCGATAAGCCTGTGGGTCCAGTGGGTGGGGGATGCGCCACTGGCCCCGCTCATACACCTGTTCGTAGACAACACCATCGATGCGAATGTAGTGGCGCCCGTCTACCGTGTAACGGCCTTGTGCGTCGGGCTCAAGGTGTTCGGCAATCGATACCGGGCTTGCACGGTCCTTCAACGTGGGGTTCCATAGGTAGTCATTGCCATCCTTGACGATGCTCTGCATGGCATCGACGAATCCTGAGGCCTTCAGCGCTACGGTGGCGCCGCCCATGGCAGCCACTGTGACAATGTTCAGCAACACCGACTCAAGCTGGGCCACAGCCGCTTCATTGTCACCTTCCTCCCACGCTGAAATGCCCTCGAACACGCTGCCCATGATCTGCGCGGCGCCGATGGTCAGCATGATCGGGTTCAGGCAGGGTACGACCATGGCGGCGACATTCAGCACGGTCATGCCCAGGTCCAGCCAGTATTCGATGTTCTGCAAGCGTACCCTGGCGTCAACATCCTCTGTGGGAACCGCCACCTGGCGAGCATCGGCCCGCAGACGTACAAGATGGCGGGATTCCAGCTGTGCCCAAGGGACATCTGGCAAGGTGCTGTCGATGGACTAAAGATGTATCGACTTGCGAGGTTGCCGCTGCGCTCCCTGGTCGGCGTTGCTGTAAAGGGCGCGCTCAAGCTGCTGGTTCAACGCTGCCTGTTGCGATTGCAGCGCCAGGGCGACGAAGCGCTTGCGGTAGTCGTCCTGCAGCAGTTGCTGGCGCAGGTACTTGCGTGCATCGCCCAGCGAGGCAAATTCCCTGAGCGCATCGCCATCTGCCGGGTTGTAGAGAAATACCGGGTCATGGGTGCGGTTTTGCGTGGGCGCGATGAACAGCAGTTCGTGGATCGGGATGCCAAACAATTGCAGCTGCCAGCAACGCAGGGGGCGGCCTTGATAGGTGGGGTCGGCGTTTTCGGCACCGAGGCCATGCAGCGCGAAAGCGCTGGCGTGGCTGAGGTGGCCTTTGCAGGCCGCAATACGGGTTTGCACGCGGAACTCGTCACGCCGTGCGGTGATGGCCAGTGACTGCAGCTCGGCTTTGTTTGCACCGCCGTAGACCTGGTCAAGGTGCTGCTGGTAGCGCTGGCCCAGGTCAAGCGCACGGCACTGGTCGATGAACCCCGCCACTGACATCCCTGCGATTGGCCTGATGTCCTGGCGGCCGTGCTGCAGGCGGCTGAAACGGGTGGTATCGGCAGTTCCTTCGAAATTGTGCAGGGCCGCTTCGAGCAGGCTGCGATACTGCGGGTCACCTTTGGGTACGATCTCGCCCAGCTCACCTGGTACTACAGGGCCACTCGGTATCCCGTCCGGTTGCCTGACGGCGGTGGCTTGATAAACGTATTGCGCCTGAGTGACCGGGGTGTCGATGCCCAGCTGCTTTTGCAGCAGTGGGGCGCAGAACGCAGTGACGCCCTGCAAGTCGCTCAGCGCAGCCTGCAGGGCCCTGCTGCTGGCGTCGCGAGTGGCGATGGCGCGCTGCACGGCCTGACGGGTGAGTGGGTCTGCCTGGCTGTACCAAGGGTAAGCATTGCCTTCGGCATCCTGATAGTCCTTGCGCAAGCGCGCCAGGATGCGACTGGCGTGTTCGCTGTGCAGCGCCTTGCTCCAGCCGGGAAGGGACTGTGTCATTTGCGCGTGGTGGTAAGGGGTGTGGCTCATGTCGTAGCTCCGTGGTCGGTCGCCGCTATGGAGCCGCAGGCGCAGGCGCGAGGTGCGGTAGATAATTGCCTGCCCGAGTCGGTGATGCACATGCGGTTGTCGGCGAGGGGCCAGCAGGTGAGCCGTGGCTGGGCCAAGGTGGTGTGCCGGCCTGACGAGTACGCGCCAGGCACCAGTCAGGGAGAGAGAGCATGCGTTCGCCGTTCAGTCCCAAGGACCATTTACTGGACCTCGACGGTATCGAGATTGCTGTGCGCTGTTGGGGCCCGGAAGAGGGGATACCGGTACTGGCCCTGCATGGCTGGCTGGACAACGCCGCCTCGTTCGAGCGCCTGGCACCGATGCTCGATGGTTGCTTCGTGGTGGCGCCCGACCTGGTCGGCCATGGCCGTTCCGACCATCGTCGTCATGACAGTGGCTATTACCTGTGGGAACACGCCCAGGACATGCTGGCTGTGGTCGACAGCCTGGGCCTGGCGCAGTTTCATGTGCTGGCCCATGGCATGGGCACTGGCGTAGCGTCGCTGCTGGCGGCCATGACCAGTGGCGTTGCCAGCATGACCTTCCTCGACGGCATGGGTGCACCGTTCACGGTGGCCGAGGATGACCGCGTGCAGCACCTGGCACGGGCCTACCGGCTCAAGCGCATGGTACAGCGCAGCCAGTTGCCGGGTTTTGCCGAGCCGGACGCGGGCCGCTTCGACGACCTGGACACCGCCCTGGCGCAACGCCGCGAACGCCTAGACACCGAGCTGTCGGAGGGTGCCGCACGGCTGTTGGCGTTGCGCGACCTGCTGCAACTGGGCGATGGCTATTGCTGGCGCCACGATCCACGGCTGGTGCTGCCCGAACCCATGCCGCTGACCGAGCGCGAAGCCTGCGACCTGCTCCGCCAGATCCGCTGCCCGTTGTACCTGCTGTTTGGCCGCCAGGGCGCATTCACTGGTGAGGCCTTTATCCGGCGTCAGGCCGCCTTGCCCAGCCAGGCGAAGGTTTCCTGGCACCCGGGCGGGCACCACTTCCACCTGGACGCCCCGGACCGCGCGCTGGTCGACCAACTGCTGCGTATCTTGACGCGCCATGAAGGGGGCGTGCTGCAACGGTTGGTTAACGAGTAGCTGATTCTGGCCACGCCGGGCGAAGCTGGGCTATGGTGGCGACGGTACTCGCACACACGGCATAAGGAGCCCGGCATGCGACCGTTCGCTATCAAGCACATAGACCATCTTGTTCTGCGGGTCCGTGACCTGCCGCGCAGTGTTGCCTTCTACACCGAGCTGCTGGGCTGCAATGTCAGCCGGGTGCGCGAAGACCTGGGCATGGTGCACCTGGCCACGGGCACAGCGATGATCGACCTGGTGACCCTGGACGGCCCGCTGGGCCAGCCAGGCGGGGCGGCACCGGGGGTGGAGGGGCGCAACCTGCATCACTTCTGCCTGCGGATCGAGCCGTTCGACGAGGCCGCACTGACGGCCTACCTGGAGGCCGCCGGGGTAACGGTAGAGCCTGCGGAAAAGCGTTATGGCGCCGAAGGCGAAGGGCTCTCGCTGTACTGCTACGACCCGGATGGCAACCAGGTCGAGTTGAAGGGGCCGGTGGCGGAGGCGGTATGAGCGGCCTGCACATTCGCGAGCACTGGATCGACACCGCGTCAGGCAAGCTGTTCGCCCAGCAGTGGGTGCCGCTGCAGGCACAGGGGGCGCCTATCGTCCTGTTGCACGATTCGCTGGGTTGCGTGGCCTTGTGGCGCGACTTCCCGGCGCAGCTGGCGCAGGCTACCGGGCACCAGGTGATCGCTTACGACCGCTTGGGCTTCGGTCGTTCCGACGCACACCCCGGCAGGTTACGCCTGGGCTTTGTCGAGAACGAGGCGCAGCAGGGCTTCACGGCCCTGCGCGAGTACTTTGACATAGCTGATTTCATTGTCTTCGGTCACAGCGTTGGCGGCGGAATGGCCGTGGCCTGCGCTGCGGCATTCGCCAGCCAGTGCATGGGGTTGATCACCGAGTCGGCGCAGGCCTTTGTCGAAGCCCGCACACTTGAAGGCATTCGGTCAGCGGACCAGCAGTTTGCCGAGCCTGGGCAACTGCAGCGGCTGGAGCGCTACCACGGCAGCAAGGCCCAATGGGTACTGCGCGCCTGGGTGGACAACTGGCTGGCCGAGGATTTTGCCGACTGGAACCTGGATACCGTTTTGGCGCAGGTTCGCTGCCCCTTGTTGAGCCTGCATGGCGATAACGACGAGTTTGGCTCGTCGGCGCACCCCGAACGACTGGTGGCGCTGGCGGGTGGGCCTGGGGTGGCGCGACTGCTGCAAGGCTGTGGGCATGTGCCACACCGGGAGCAGGCAGAGGTGGTGCTGGCGGAGGTCGTGCAGTTCTTGCGGTAACGGTTTTTTCAAGCCAACGCGGGCGATTTGCAGGCGCGGCCATGCATGCGCCGTTCTTTCAAGCGCTCACCTGGGCTGAGGCTCAACACTGGCGGCTCCTGACTACCTGGAGTCGCCCATGCGCACCCTATACGCCCCACTGTTCTTCTTCGGTTTCATTGCCGCCGCCTTGTCATTGGCAGCCCACCCGTTGTGGCTGGTGCCACTGCTGGCCAGCGCAGTGCTGCTGTCATTCGCCTGTGAGCGGCTCATGCCTTACAAGGCTGCCTGGAACCGGGCACAAGGCGATGGCCGTCGCGACCTGTGCCATGCGCTGTTCAACGAGTGCCTGACCCTCGCCAGCGTGGCAGGCATCCCGCTGCTTGCCCACTGGCTCCCGGAAACGGGCCTGTGGCCGGGCCACTGGCCGTTGGCCTTGCAGTTGCTGCTGGCCATTGCCTTGGCCGACCTGGGCATCACGCTGGTGCACTACGCCAGCCATCGCAGCCCGCTGCTGTGGCGGCTGCATGCGGTGCACCACAGTGTCACCCGCTTGTACGGCTTCAACGGTTTGATGAAACACCCTATACACCAGTTGCTCGAAACCTTGGGGGGCACCTTGCCGTTGCTGCTGCTTGGCTTGCCCGTCGAGGTGGCATCGCTGCTGGCGTTCAGTGTGTCTATCCAGCTGTTGCTGCAGCACAGTAACGTGGACATGCATATTGGCGGCTGGCGCCATGTGTTCGCCTGGGCACCGGTGCATCGCTTGCACCACCTGAAGTACGGCACTACCGGCGACGTCAACTTTGCGCTGTTCTTCCCCCTGTGGGACCGCCTGCTTGGCACGCGGCTGTACCTGCCAGGCTATACGCTGGCGGACGACGACATGGGCATCGGTGATCGGCCGGACTATCCGCAGGCGTACCTGGCGCAACTGCGTGAGCCGTGGGCAAGCGCAGATGTTCAGCCACCGGCGGTATTGCCGGCAGGCCTGCGTCAGGCGTTAGCCGAACGTACGTAGGCGCAAGCGGCGCAAAGCGGTACCTGGGCTGAGGCCGAATTGCTGGCGAACGCTGCGGGTGAAATGCGCCGAATCGGCAAACCCCGCCGCCAATGCCGCTTCGGTCAGGCTGGCGCCGCCCAGCGCCTGTTGCAGGGCCATGCGCAAGCGCTGCCACAGCACCAGCCGGCGCACGGACAATTTCAGTGAGCCGCTGAACAGGCGTTCCAGTTGGCTGAGCGACAGCGCAACAGTGCTGGCCAGTTCCTGGGCCGGCAAGGCCTGTTCGTCGAGTGCGCGGATGCGCTCGAGGGCTTTTCTCAGGCGCGGGTCGAGCGGCCGGCGCGGCCAGTGCATGAGGCACTCTGCCAGTTGCTCTGCGCTGTTGCCGGCTTGCTTGCAGGCTAGGGCAAGGTCTGCCAGGTCGAAGGCCAGCGGTTCGGCAAACACGGTTAGGCACGGTACGCCATGGCTGAGGATGGCATGGGGTTGCCGCGACGCGATGAACACCTGTGGGCCGCTGCAAATCCGCTCGCCTAGGCGCACCTCGACATCCGCACCAAGGCCCACAAGCACCTGATGCGCGTAATGCACATGGCTGTCGGTCCTGCCCAGCGTAGACCGCAGCAGGCAGTGATCGTCCGCCAACCAGATATCGCCCTGCCAGCCGGGTGTTGCCGTGTCGTCCATGCTGCCCTCTGGTGTATGGCCAGGCGGGTGGATATCCCGGCAATCCCGATTATGCTTCATTTACCTTGCTGCGATCCGAGGCGGCCCGCCTCGTCGTGCTTCGCGCAACCCAAAGCAAGCCCCAGCGCCTGGGTGCGACGGTGAAGTGGTTGTGAGGTGCTCCGGCCTGCATGACGACATGACGGAGGCAACCCATGGCGGTTCTCGACAGCGCATCCACGGGCAGTAGCGCGCCCCAACGCGGTATCACCAAGGAGGAGCGCAAGGTCATCTTCGCCTCGTCCCTGGGCACGGTGTTCGAATGGTACGACTTCTACCTGTACGGTTCTCTCGCCGCGATCATCGCCAAGCACTTCTTTGCCGGGGTCAATGAAACCACCTCGTTCATCTTCGCGCTGCTGGCGTTCGCCGCCGGGTTTGCGGTAAGGCCGTTCGGCGCCATCGTGTTCGGCCGGCTGGGCGACATGATCGGGCGCAAGCATACCTTCCTGATCACCATTGTCATCATGGGCCTGTCGACCGCACTGGTGGGCTTGCTACCCAGCTACAGCGCGATTGGCGTGGCTGCGCCGGTCATCCTGATTACCCTGCGCCTGCTGCAAGGCCTGGCCCTGGGTGGTGAATACGGCGGCGCGGCCACTTATGTGGCCGAACATGCACCCAAGGGCCGACGGGGCTTCTTCACCGCCTGGATCCAGACCACGGCCACGTTGGGGCTGTTCCTGTCG